>CBDUZQ010000007.1:0-20555 GCA_965371755.1 uncultured bacterium | reverse complement strand
CGAGTGGCCGCAGTGGGTCAGTCTCCATTGGACGAGCAGGAAGTGACCCGGGAACAAATAGAAGTCTGTATTCACGTCACCGGCACGCTCGATGTCCCTGACATAAACGTATGTGACGGTTCCCAGCTTTCCCGCGAAGAGATCGTGCCGCTGCTGGTTGCGAATTACTATACGTCTGACTCGCTGACGGCCACCGGTCGACTGGAACAAAGCATCTCCGGAATTGTCGGTTCGCGGATATCGCAAATTGGCAGTCGCCGGCTCAACAAGCTGGGCGTTGAGACCTTCGAGATAGACCCTTACTATGAAGGCGAGTTCGATCCGCTGAAGGCGCGTGTCACCGTTGGATTCTATACCGCTCCCAACCTCTATGTTTACGGCCGCTCAGCTTTGTCGTTCGAAAGCTTGCAGGAGGTAGGTTTCGAGTATCGTTTCAGTAAGAACTTCCTTTTGGAAGGACGTTCCGACGAGGAAGAACTTTATCGGCTCAGCTTCAAGGCGCACTGGGAGTTTTAATGGCTCGATTAGTACAGCCCATAGCGATAGCCCTTCTGATGATCTCTCTGGCGCAGGCCGACAGTCGGGAGGAACGCCTGAAGCTACGGTGGCTGCGAGACAAACCGGCCATAAGCGTGATCAATGTCGAAGGCTCGAGTTTCTTCAGCGCCGGTGAGATCAAGAAACGAATGTACTCCCGCAACCGCTCCCTCTGGGGTACGCTCAAAGGTGACCGTCGCACGCGAGTTCAACGAGAATCATTGGGACGTGACACTCTCGAAATCAAGTATCTGTATTTCACAAACGGATTCCTTGGTGCTCAGGTTGTCCAGACATTCGATGTCAACCCGGTCGATTCATCCGCGGTCATAAACGTATCCATCTCCGAAGGTCGCCGGCTATTCTACGGCAGGAAGGCATTCACCGGCGACTACGACCACCAGTTGCATGTCAACGTGTACAAACTAAGTGAGCGGCTGCGTGTGGAGAAGCCGATCAACCTCTTTGATCTTCGCCAGACTACCTTCGATATGAAAACGGTTTTCGCTAACAACGGTTACCCCTACGCACAAGTTAGCTACCACCTCGACAGCGCTGTTGCCGACTCGTGCCCTATCACTTTTCACATAGTGGGTGGGCAGTTGGTTCACTTTGGTCAGGTTTCCCCGGTCGGAACTAACCGCTATCCCGACTACACAGTGTCACGGGAGTCCAAAATCCACGAGGGTAAGCTTTACCGACGTCAGGACATTATTGACACCCGGCGACGTCTTTTGGAGTCGGGGTATTTCAGTACCGCCTCGGTAGTGCATTCAGAGTCATCGACCGACAGCCTCAAGCCGAGCATGATTCTCAGGGTTCGCGAAAAGAAACCGCTGTACACGACGTTCAAGACGGGTGCCGGTCAGTCGCAAGTGCGCGATATCGAGTGGGATGTGTCGGGCGCTTTCGGCGGACGTAACCTGTTCGGCTCCCGTCGGTATGATCTCTCGGCTCGCTTTAAGTTCGGAGTCGGGGGCGGGCGCAATCTGCTGGAACATGTCTACCGAGTGAGGTTTACCGAGCCATGGTTGTTCGGTACGCGAATGCCGCTGACCCTGGCGGCTGAGTGGGAACCGGGTGTCAAAGATCCGGAACAGAACTATCGAATACAAAGCTGGACTCTTTCGGCCTCGACGGTGAAGAAGTTCTCACGCGAGGTTCGGGGCGCTCTCGGCGTGGAATACGAGTCGGTCGAGATTTTCGGCGTCCCCGAGGACGAGGTCCAGTTTCTCAAAGATGAGCAGGGAATCGAGGTGCGGCGAAACGTCTACGTCGCTTTTCGTCGGGACAGCCGCGATCACATATTCATACCTCGTCGGGGGTCATTGACCGATTTGCGCACCGAGTTCTACGGCGGCTTTCTCGGCGGTGACAACCATTTTACGAAGATCGAGGCCAGTTGGGCAAGTTTCCAGATCGTCTGGCCGGGATGGATCTCCGCTACCCGGTTCAAAGCCGCATGGGCACAACCATTCAGCCCGTCCCAGGAGGTACCCATCGTCGATCGCTACTACCTGGGCGGCGCCAACAGTATCCGCGGCTTCAAAGTTAACTCCCTGGGTCCCACCTTGCCCGATGGTACTTTAGAGAAAGCTAACTTCATCGCCGTGTTCAACCAGGAGTTCCGGTGGCAGACGCTGCAGATATTCCAGTTCATACCCCTAATCAAGGATGTGCTGGCTGTCTGGCCGCTGTGGCAATCGGTCTTCTTCGACATGGGCAACGGCTACCGCAAGCCCGAGGAGATGTCGCTACGCAGCCTCGCCTATAGCTACGGCACGGGTGTTCAAATAGTCTCGCCCGCCGGACCTATCCGTGTCGACTACGCTCGACGGATCAAGACCGAGACGATACCTTTTGACTATCGGTGGCATTTCAGTATATTGTATGCTTTCTAACAAAGGTGTAGATAGCGCCTTTGTGAACCAATTAATGCGGCTTTCGGTGCGTATTTGTTGAGTGTTGACCAGGCATGACTAATAACTGAGTGAGTATGGAACCAATTTACCTCGATCATAATGCCACGACGCCGGTAGATCCGGCGGTGGTGGAAGCAATGCTTCCGTTTCTGAATGAAGGTTACGGCAACGCCAGTTCTGTTCATATGTTCGGACGCGATGCTAAGGTGGCGCTGGAACAGGCCCGCGAGACGATAGCTGGTGTCATCAACTGTGAACCGTCCGAGTTGTATTTTACGTCGGGTGGCACCGAGTCGGACAACATCGCCGTACTCGGCGCGGCTTATCAGTATCGTAAGAAGAAGACGCATCTCATCGTTGGCGCCACCGAACATCACGCTGTGATAGAACCGGCGGAATATCTGCACCATCACGAAGGTTTCGATCTGGACCTGCTTCCGGTCGACAGCGAAGGGTTCGCCTCAGCTTCCGACCTGACCGGGCTCATCAAGAACGAGACGGCACTCGTCTCGGTCATGCACGGCAACAACGAGACCGGATCGGTTCAGGACATAGCCGCACTGACCGCTGTAACCCGCGAACGAGGTGTGCTCTTTCATACCGATGCCGTGCAGTCAATCGGCAAGGTTGGGGTGGATGCCAAAGAGTTGGGCGTTGACATGCTGTCGCTCACCGGTCACAAAATATATGGACCAAAAGGGTCCGGCGCGCTGTTCATCCGCCAGGGCGTGAAGATAGCTCCCTTGTTTTATGGCGGAACTCACGAGAAGAAACGCCGTCCCGGCACCGAGAACGTCGCCGGCATCGTCGGTTTGGCCAAAGCGCTGGAGATTGCTGAAAAGCAACGCGAATCCGACTTCACTCGTCTTAGCGAACTGGCCGACTACTTTATCGAAAAGATCACCACTGCCGTACCCGGCACCTATCTCAACAGTCCGCGCACGCGTCGCATTCCTCAGACTATCAATCTCTCCTTCCCCGGCGCCGAGGGGGAATCGATCATTCTTAGTCTTGACCTGAAAAGTGTTGCGGCGTCATCCGGGTCGGCTTGTACTTCCGGCGCCACCGAGCCGTCGCACGTGCTGACGGCGATGGGTGTACCGTTGGAACGCGGCCAGGCTTCAGTGCGCTTTTCGATGGGAAGAGTCACCACCAGGGAGCACATGGACTACGTTGTCGAAGTCCTTCCGCCGATTATCGAACGACTGCGCGCCATGTCGCCGACTTACCGGCAATCCCGAGCCTAGCCCGTAATGTTCTCGCGCAGCAAACCAGCCTCGCGCAGCGGCCCTTTGTTTTGGCAGATAAGATGTCGAAGACGGTTCTCGTAGCTATGTCGGGCGGGGTCGACTCGTCGGTCGCCGCCCTGCTCCTGAAAGAACAAGGATATGATGTTGTCGGCGCCCACATGAAACTATGGGACTATGCCGAGGTGGGAGCCGACGTTTACCGCGACGGGCGATGCTGTTCGCTCGATGCCGTCAACGACTGCCGCGCTATATGTGATGCTATCGACGCGCCGTTCTACGTGTTGAACCTTTCGCAACAGTTTCGATCTGAAGTGATCGACAATTTTGTCAACGAGTACAAAGCCGGGCGCACACCCAATCCGTGCGTCAGATGTAATACCGATGTTAAATGGCGGGCGTTTCTTCAGAAAGCGCGAGAGATCGGGTGCGACTACATCGCCACCGGACATTACGCGCGTATCGAAAAAGATAGTGACGCTTCTTATCTGATAAGAAAAGGTGTCGACGACACGCGCGACCAGTCTTACTTCCTCTGGGGGCTAACTCAGGAAGCGTTGGCCATGACATTGATGCCATTGGGCAGACTGCACAAGTCGGAGGTGCGTGAGATCGCGCGGCAGCACGGTCTGAAAACGTCCGAGAATAAGGAATCGCGCGAAATATGTTTTGTCGCCGATGATGACTACCATCGCTTCCTGCGCGAATGGGACGACAGACACGAAACACCTCCCACCCCCGGGGACATTGTGGACGAATCCGGCGAGGTGTTGGGGCGCCATGACGGTGCGGCGTACTTCACGATTGGCCAGCGGCGCGGCATGGGTATCTCGCATCCGACGCCGCTGTATGTGCTGCGTATCGATGCAGCTAACAATCGCGTGGTGGTCGGCGACGATGCGTCGCTCTACAGTGATGAGATGGTTGTCGAGAATGTCAATTGGATAGCAACGGCCAATGAAGGCATCCTCAACGTCACGGTCAAAATCAGGTATCAACATCCGCCCGCGACGGCGCGACTTGATGTCATGACGGATACATCTGTCCGTGTTACCTTCGAGGACAAACAGCGCGCTATCACACCCGGTCAATCGGCGGTGTTTTACCACAACGACATCCTACTCGGCGGCGGGTTGATAGGGTAGACTCTTGGTCATAGCCGTCAGGTAAGATCACTTGACAGCCTTGAAGTTCGAAGGGTTATGATGAAGTGTTAGATCAGCCGGGGCTGGCCGGGATTCCCGCCGCTACTTCAACAAATCCCTTGCAAACTGTGGCAGGGCAAACGCGCCGCGGTGCGTCTCGGCGTTGTAGTATTGCGTGGATAGAGCCAGGTTCAGCCAGCGCTGTTCATCGAAGTCAGCCAGCGGGTCGTACTTCTTGCTGCAAAACGCGAACGACCACATGCCCGAGGGATAGATGGGCATGAAACAAGTGTACATCCGGACGATTGGGAAAACCTGTTTGAGATTGGCGTAGATGCTCCGCACCGTCTTCTTATTGTAAAACGGCGATTCGCTCTGGGCTACGAGGATACCATCGTCGTTCAGCCGCTCGTAAACTTTCTCGTGGAACTCTTTTTGGAACAAGTCGGCCGCCGGACCCACCGGATCGGACAGGTCAAGAATAATAACGTCAAATTTATCGTCGGTCTCTTCGATTAGCTTCTTGCCGTCCTGAAAGATCAGCTTAGCTCGCGTATCGTCCAAACCGACGCACAACTGCGGGAAGTGCTTTCTTGACGTCTCAACGACCATCTTGTCCAGTTCACACATCAGGCAGCTATCGACTTCAGGATGTTTCATAACTTCAGTCAAAGCGCCGCAGTCACCACCGCCGATTATGAGCACCTGTTTCGGCGAAGGATGGGTGAACAGGGGAACGTGCGCGATCATCTCGTTGTAAGCATTGTTGTCGTTGTCGCACACCATCAGAGAACCATACAGAACCAGCATTTTGCCGAAGTCCCTAGTCTCAAGAACATCGATCCGCTGGAACTCCGACTGCGTCGACTCAACAATGCGGTTGACCTTCACAGTCAACCCGGACTGGCCGTCGTGCAATTCACTGTACCAGACGTTCCAGAGATCGGCCATCCCCTCTTCGGAGATGTAGGTATCTTCTATCCGGTCGCGCCTGGACATGCCATCACTCCACAACCATGTAGGCCGGTCGCCTGAGGCCGTTGAAGCTTGAGCCGGAGACGGCGCAGTAGGCTCCGGTAGCCAGGAAGATTATGCGATCGCCGACTTCATGCTCGGGAATCATCAAGCCGTCGTACATGACATCGAAAGAGTCGCAGGTCGGTCCGGCCAACACCGACAGACGAGGCTGTTGTTCCTTTAGCGTCACTACCCGGTATTGGCAGTGATCGTACACGATTCCTGAGAAAGTGGAATAGAGACCATCATCGAGGTAGTACCAGATTTTGCCGTCCCGGAGGGACTTGCCCAGCACGGTCGTAACCAGCGTGACCGAGGTGGCGGCGATAGCTCGCCCCGGCTCGCTGATGATCCGAATACCGGGGCGGATGCATTCATCAAGGGCACGGGAGATCGGTCGACAGAATGACTCCAACGACGGAACCGGTTCGGCATACTCCACTGGAAAACCGCCGCCGATATCGAGCAGGTGAGTACTGAATCCGTTCATGTCCAGATCGTGGATCAACTCACGAGTGGTCTCGATCGCGTCGACAAAATTCTCAGAATAGATGCACTGCGATCCAATATGAAAGCACAACCCGTGGAATTCATGCCCTGCTTGTTCAATGAGCCGAGCCAGCGGAAGGACCTCGTCAGTCGTGCAGCCAAATTTGTATTGCAGGTTTACGATGGCTCGGCGGTTACTGTAGATCCGAAAACGCACCAGAATCTTCAGGCGCTTGTCCTGGTAGCGAAGGAGTTTCCTGATCTCCTCGGCATTGTCGACGACGAATATCTCAACCCCCCGTTCGACGGCGCGATCGAATTCTTCGGTCGACTTGACAGGGTGTGAATGCACCAGCCCGGTCGGATTGGCGCCGGTTCTGAGTACGGTGTCGATCTCTCCCGCCGAGCATACGTCGAAGTTCCCGCCGCAGCGATGCACCTCGTCGACTATGGCAGCATGGTTATTCGGTTTCACGGCGTAATGGATTGCAACGCGCGGTAGTGCATCCTTGAGACGACGGTAATTGCGTGCGACTTCACCCCGCGATAACAACATCAGAGGACTTGAGATAGCCGGATCGCTGAATAGTTCTTTCAAGGCCGCCGTATTCAGCCCACCGGCCGGTGGTCTCTTGGCGACAGCAGCTAACGTGAGACTGTGCGTCATGACATTAACTCCCGTCAACCGGCTGAAGCAGCCCGCCGTACCGCCGGCTTGTGATCAATCGTCTCGTCGGTGGGTGAAGGGATACCGCGTTTGAGTTCACGAATCTGGGCACTGCCGGCGCGCAGTTTTTCCCGAAGATAATCAAGAGCCTTATAGGGATCGACGCGGTCGCCGCAGGTAAAGAAATCAATGGCGGCGTAGCCGTACTCCGGCCAGGTGTGTAGCGAAACATGGGATTCAGCAATAACCACCACCCCGGACACACCCTGCGGATTGTAACGATGAAAAACCGATTGCACGATGGTCGCACCGGATAATCGTGCCGCTTCAGTCAGATGTTGTTCCATCGCTGCAACGTCGTCAAGAATGGCGCGATCACAATCGGCCAGTTCTACGATCAGGTGTCGTCCGAGGATTTTCATGTCCATCCCTCCATAATGGGAGTTCGGGGTTAATAACTACAAATGACTACATCTGTGGCGGCGTCGTTACCCACAAAAGAGAAACCACTCGTTTTCCGTTATTTACAATCTGATGATCTCGATCAGACGTGAAATAGAAACAGTTGTTTTTGGGAACGTCAAAGCTCTTGCGGCCAATCTTGAGCGTGGCCGTCCCCTGAAATACATAACCGAACTGTTCACCCGAATGAGGTGCTCGTTTCTCGAGGCTCTCCCCCGGCCTCAGTTCGACCATGATCGGGTCCATCAGGCTATTGGTCGATCCGGGCACCAGCAACTCGAAGGTGGAAGCACCGGTACCGTCAACAGCGATTCGGTCCGCCGGTGAGAAGACAACCCTGGTCTCCCGGGAGTCGGAAAAGAACTCCGAAAGACCTACGCCCAGAGCCTCCAGAATATCCGATAGCGAATCGATTTGGATTGAGGTCTGGTCATTCTCCAACTGCGAAATAAACCCCTTGCTCAACCGGGCGCGATTGGCCAACTCCTCCTGAGTAAGGTCCGAAGAGAGCCTGAGGGCCTTGATTTTTTCACCGATTCGCAGTTCCATCACAATTCACCACCAGGTTTGCCTGTTTAGCAAACACGATCAATTAGTTTAACAAACAGCGACCTATTATACACTTGGGAAACGGGATGTCAAGCGGTTTTCGCAGAAAAGGGGCTACGTTTTTTCCGCTACGAATGCGCTGAGACTGTGACCGGTTTTTATCGTGAGTATAGAAAAGCGGAGAGGGTGCCAGACCTTCTCCGCTTTGTGCTAAGTTACTCGTATGGAACGGGCGACCCTACGGACACGGCACCGGCACCGGCCCACCATTGAACATATAGTCAACAAGGTAAACCAGGTCGGATATGTCAATTGGAAGAACGCTGCTGCCGTCAATATCTGCCTCTTCAAAACATGCAGGGCTCGGCCCGGCGTTGAACATGTAATCTACCAAGTAGATCAAATCGGAGATGTCAATGACATCACCAGGGTCATAGTCGACATTGCCGCGGACGAGTCCAAGGCAGCAGCTATCAGCCAGGGGGGGAGTCCACTCCGCCAAGTAGACCGAGACCTTGTTTCCCGCAAACGTGAAATCACCTCCCGCCATCAGTTTCCCATCGTATTCGGTCAGGGCGTGGACATCAGAATTCATTCCCGACCCCAAGGGGGACCAACTGCTGCCATTGAAAGAAGCAACCTTGCTCGTCTCCGCACCGCCTGCTGTTGTGAATCCCCCACCGGCTATCAGTTGTCCATCGAACACGGTCAGGGAACGGACACTTCCGCCTTCCATCGCGCCCATTGCAGACCAATTGCTTCCATCCCAGGCGGCAATACTTCTTATAGCCCCCCCGTCGACCGGTGTGAATCCCCCGCCCGCTATCAGTTTTCCATTATACAGTACCATGGCGAAGACATATCCGTTCATCTGCGACATAGAGGATGACCAGATGCTGCCATCCCACGCGAATATTCCTGCATACCCCGTCGCTATCAGTTTGCCATCGAATGTGGCCAGTGTCCAGACCTGGTCATCGATCCCCGATCCCACGGGCGACCAACTGCTCCCATCCCAGGCGGCTATGCTGTTTACATTAACACCACCGACGGTGTCGAACCGCCCCCCCGCTATCAGTTTTCCATCGTACACGGTCAGGGCCTGAACCCGGTCATCCATCCCCGATCCCAGGGGCGACCAACTGCTCCCATCCCAGGCGGCAATATAGGTTGCCGCCACACCACCGGCCGTGTCGAACCGGCCGCCCGCTATCAGTTTCCCGTCGTACAAGATCAAGTCACTGACCGGATGGTTCATCCCCACTCCAAGGGGTGACCAACTGCTCCCATCCCAGGCGGCGATAAAGTTCGTTGACACACCGAAGGCCGCTGTGAACCAGCCCCCCGCTATAAGTTTCCCATCGTAGACAGTCAGGGCGGAGACCGAAGAACTTATTCCCGACCCCAGTGACGACCAACTGCTACCGCTCCAGGAAGCAATTCTCGCCGCCCCTGTCCCCCCCGCCGATGTGAAATCACCAACAGCTATCAGTGTCGCATCGTATACGGTCAGGGAATAGACAGTGCGGTTCATCCCCGATCCCAGGGGCGACCAACTGCTCCCATCCCAGGAGGCCATCTTGCCTGCTGCCATGCCACCGGCTGCATTATAATTGCCCCCCGCTATCAGGTTTCCGCCATACACGATTAGGGAAAAGACAGTCTTATCGATCCCCAATCCCAAGGGCGACCAACTGCTCCCATCCCAGGCGGCTATCCTGTTCACCGCCGTGCCCCCGGCCGTTGTGAACCAGCCACCCGCCATCAGTTTCCCATCATGTACTGTCAAGGCTGCGATATCGTCATTCATCCCCGATCCCAGAGGCGACCAGCTGGTACCATTCCAGGAGGCTATACTGTTTGCCGCCACGCCGCCGGCTGTTGTGAACCCCCCCGCCGCAACCAGATTCCCGCCAAACTCGGTCAGCGAAAAGACATAGGCGATGGATTCTCCCTCCATCCCCAGCCCCAGAAGTGACCAATTGGCCCCATCCCAGGAGGCTATCCTGTTTGCCGCCGAGCCACCGGCTGTTTGGAACCAACCCCCGGCTATCAATTTCCCGCTGTAAACGGTTAAGGCAAAAACCGGATTTGCTCCCGACCCCAGGGCTGACCAACTGCTCCCATCCCAGGCGGCCATACCGAATGCCTCCACACTGCCGGCTCTTGTGAAACTGCCCCCCGCTATAAGTTTCCCATCGTATACGGTCAGAGCACGGACATGAGAATTCATTCCCACCCCCAACGGCGACCAACCACTCCCATCCCAGGCGGCTATGTGATTCAAGATCACATCGCCCCCCAAACTGAATCTCCCACCGACAATGATCTGTCCATCGTAGACAGTCACCGCATAGACAATGTCGTCCAAACCGACGAGCGACGGAGAGATACTGTTGTTCCAGTATATGTCGTCCGGGTGGTCTGTGGTTACTCTTGTATCAGTTGGTTGAAACAATGGTTGGCCAGTGATCGGGTCTATTACCGATTCAAAACCCTCCATGTCCAGCGCGCCCTGATAGTCGGAAAGTCTGGCAGCCTCCAGATCGAAACTGCCGTCTGAGTTTACAAACTCCTCCACACTTCTGCCAACCGTTCGCACATCGTTCGCACTCACGGGTGTGACACAGGTAGTCAGCAGACCGGCGACCACCAACCACGATGCGACGATTCCACAACCTCTCAAGTTGCGTTTCATGATTCCTCCTTAAATAAGTTTTCGTGGCAGATAAGAACCCGCCCCGACGGGTACTATACCACGGGTGCAGTATACAGCGGATGGGCGTTTACTCCAAGGCATTTCTGCCCCCACCTCATCCTGAGCGAAGTCGAAGGAACCCACACGGAACCTGGCAGGCACTTCGCTCTTGCACGGTTGGATAGCGGTCTGTGGCCGTTCCCTTTTGATTGACATGGTTTCCAAAATCCGTATATTCCCTGCGCCAGTTGCGAAAGTGGTGGAATTGGTAGACACGCTGGATTTAGGATCCAGTTCCGCGAGGAATGGGGGTTCGAATCCCCCCTTTCGCACTAAGAAATGCAGAGTGCTAATGCTCGCGGTTCATCATGGCTGCGGCTTCAAGATTGGAGTGAAACCGAGTGAAGGTTGAGGTTAAAGAACTCGAAGGACTGATGCGCGAGGTCACGGTAAATCTTCCGGCTGAGACGGTGGAAAGCGCGTTGAAAAACAAGTTCGATGAGGTTCGCAAGGATACCCAGATCGATGGTTTTCGAAAAGGCAAAGTGCCGATGGAACGTATCCATTCGATGTATGGCGACGCTGTTCGCGCCGATGTCAGCGAGGATCTGATCCGCACTACCTATCCGGAAGCAGTGAAGCAGGAGACGCTGCGGGTGGCCTCGTATCCTTCCATCGTCAAGGCCGGGTACAACGATGATGGCGGCGGCTTCAGCTATACGGCCAATGTGGAAGTGTATCCACAGGTTGATAAGGTGGTCTATGACGATCTGAAGGTCACGGTCGAGGAGATCGAGGTCTCAGACGCTGATGTTGATGAGTTCGTGGAAGGATTGCGCAAGCGGTTCTCCAATCTTAGCTCGGTCGACCGGGAGGCCCAGGCGACCGATGTGGTGGTGGCTGATCTCAAAAAGCTCCACGATCCGTCACTGGTTTTGGTCGGCGACCAGTTCGCCGATCAGGAGATCGACCTGGGCAATCCGGTTACGGTGCGGGAGTTCAAGGAGCAGTTGACCGGCGCCAAGTCCGGCGATGAAGCCGAAGTTGAAGTCAACTATCCCAAGGACTATCCCGACGCCACCTTCGCCGGCGCCACGGTGAAGTACCACTGCCAGGTCAAACAGGTCAAAGAACGCATCCTGCCGGAGTTCAATGACGCTTTTGCCAAGCAGACCGGACAAGCGGAGACCGCCCTAGAGTTGCGCATGCAGATTCGCGATGAACTCAAAGCTCGGTTGATCCAGGATCAGAACCGCGCAAAGCGGAGTCAGATCATAGGGCAAATCGGCAGCAAGAACGAGATTCCGATCCCTGAAGGTCTGGTTAGCGAGTACCTCAATAACATAGTCGAGGACTTCAAGAAACGTTATGAGGATACCGACGAAGAGGAAGTTCGTCGTTCCTATCATGATGTCGGCATCGGGACTATCCGCTGGAACATTCTGTTTAACCACCTCGCCGTTCAGGAAAATATCGAAGTCCTGCCGTCAGATATCGAAGAACGAATCAAGAAGTTTGCCGATAACTATAAGATGACTATGGAGCAAGCCAAGGAAGCACTCAATAAGTCCGGATCGATTGCGGATATTCGTGACTCGATCTTAGAAGAGAAAGTGCTTGATTTCCTGGTTGACAAAGCCAAGGTTACTACGCAAGAGAAGCAAACAACGAAGGCATAGCACCGTTAGATTTAGGGAAGACCTGATGGGCGACAAAATTAGTTCAAATCACCTGGTACCAATGGTAGTGGAGCAGACGGGGCGCGGTGAACGCGCCTACGATATTTTCTCCCGACTGCTGAAGGACAGAATTATCTTTATCGGCACACCGATCGAGGACCAGATGGCCAGTCTGGTCATTGCCCAGATGCTGTTCCTGGAGGCCGAGGATCCGGACAAGGACATTTTTGTCTATATCAACTCACCGGGTGGTTCGGTCACGGCCGGGATGGCCATTTATGACACCATGCAGTTTATCAAACCGGATGTCGCCACTACTTGTATGGGGATCGCGGCCTCCATGGGCGCTTTTCTGCTGGCGGCCGGGACCAAAGGGAAGCGGGCTGCCCTGCCCAACAGCCGCGTGATGATTCACCAGCCGATGGCCGGCACACAGGGACAGGTATCCGATATCGTTATCATGTCTGAAGAGTTCGCCAAGACTAAGAAACGTCTAAACGAATTGTTGGTGAAACATACCGGTCAGCCGATTGAGGTGGTGGAGAAGGACACCGACCGTAACTTCTTCATGGCTCCGGACGAAGCCAAAGAATACGGTTTGATTGACAAAGTCTACGACTTCGACCGCGACAAGAAATAGGTGAGCGTGAGCATTAATGTCGTTGATCTATTCGCATATGTTGGATTAAAAGATTTGTCATAGGAAGCCATGCCGAAGAAAAACGACCAAACCAGAGTTCCACGCCGTTGTTCATTTTGCGGAAAACCGGCGGGACAGGTTCGCCGCCTCTTTTCCGGCTACGAGTCATTCATTTGTGATGAGTGTGTTGAGCTCTGTAACGACTTGTTGCAGAGTGCGCCGGAGGCGGGTGTTCAGGAGGAGATCGTCGGTATTCCGGTTCCGGCGGAGATCAAGAACTTCCTCGACCAATACGTAATCGGGCAGGAACAGGCCAAGAAGACTGTCGCGGTAGCGGTCTACAATCATTACAAACGGATCAACGCTCAAGCTAAAGTACAATTGAGCGACAAAGAGTCGAAGTCCAGCGATGTCGAGTTGGAGAAGTCCAACATCCTGCTGCTTGGTCCTACCGGTACCGGCAAGACACTCATCGCGCGCACCCTGGCCAAGTTTCTGAAAGTACCGTTTACGATCGCCGACGCCACCGTTCTCACCGAGGCAGGGTATGTAGGTGAGGATGTTGAGAACATCCTGGTCCGGCTTTTTCAGGCGGCCAATTTCAACCAGTTGCAGACCGAACGGGGTATCATCTATATCGACGAGTTGGATAAGATTTCCCGCAAAGAGGGCAACCCGTCGATTACGCGTGATGTCTCCGGGGAAGGGGTGCAGCAGGGACTGTTGAAAATTCTCGAAGGAACAGTGGCCAATATCCCACCGAAGGGCGGGCGCAAACATCCTGAGCAGGCGTTTGTACAGATCAACACATCGAACATCCTTTTCATTTGCGGTGGCGCCTTCGACGGCCTGGAGCAGATAGTGGCGCGCCGGGTCGGCAAGAAAACGATGGGCTTCGAGTCCGAACAGCGCTACATCAACAAGGACTCGGCTGAAATCCTTGATCACGTACTACCGGTCGATCTGATCGCCTATGGTCTGATTCCGGAGTTGGTCGGGCGGTTGCCGGTCACGGCGCCGTTGAAGGACTTAGATGAAGCCGCCCTCATGAGTATCCTGACAGAACCGAAAAACGCCCTGACCAAGCAGTTCATGCGCTTGTTCGAAATGGAGGGAGTCAAGCTCAGCTTTGAACCGAAGGCTTTGGAGGCTGCCGTGAAGATCGCCCTGGAACGAAAAACCGGCGCTCGCGCCCTTCGTTCCATCCTCGAAAAAGCCATGCTGGACATTATGTATGATGTTCCCTCGATGCCTGAGGTGGCCGAAGTGGTCATCAGCGCCGAAACCGTCAAGGACGGCGCCAGGCCGAAAATTACCACCCACGCCAAGAGCAAGAAAAAGGCGGGCTGAGCGTCGGCCTCGCTGACTTCGTCCAACTCACAGTCAAAGTTCCACCGTTCCCTCTGGTGAGGGAATCCGGGGGCTATGGCTCATCCCGTAGATGTGGACGGTAGACACCCTGCGGCTGTCCCCCACGGCGCATACTTGTGTGTCATCACAGGTCGTTCTGCTCCGACCTATCCTCACTCCTGTTGAGAAGACAAAATCGTCGTTTTTCCCGCAACAACTGAAGCCGAGAATCGTAAATGAACCCAAGGTCGGCATGCCGAACGCGGCTATCGTCGGCCGGGGTTCCAATTGCAGGGTTGGATAGGGCGGCATATCAACACGCAGTCGCTGCGTGGCAGGGTATTGTTGTGTGTGGTGTCTGGAAATGAAAGGATTTGTGTCTTGAGACAACAGGTATCTATGGTCGTAATGGGTTGTCTGGGGTTGACAGTGGCTGGAATGATGTTAGGCGCCGATCCGGTGCTGGCGACAAAGAATTGGGAGCCGGTCTTCAATCCGAAACTGACCATCGAGCGAACATCGGAGGCGATCAGTATCGACGGCTCGCTGGACGACGCCGGATGGCGGACGGCAAGCCGAACCGACATGTTCGTGGAGCGGTATCCCGGCGACATGATCAAACCGGAAGTGAGAACCGTGACCTACGTGACCTACGACGACGACAATCTGTACGTGGGTTTCATCTGTCATGACGATCCCGATGCCATCCGTGCTACTATGTGTCAGCGCGACCAGTTCGGCAGCGATGATGCCGTCGTGTTGTTGGTCGACACCTACGGCGACGCCTCCTGGGCCTACGAGTTCTTTGTGAACCCGTATGGAGTTCAGAAAGACCGGCTGTGGTCCTCGGTCGGCGGCGAGGATTCCGGTTTTGATCTCATCTGGCAATCGGCGGCTCAGATTACTGATTCCGGCTATCAGGTTGAGATCGCGGTGCCGTTTGCCAGCATGCGCTTCCCCAATCAGGACGTACAAAACTGGAAGATCGACTTTTGGCGCAATCGCCCCCGTGAGAGTTTCAAGCAGTACTCATGGGCGGCCTATGACCGTAATGAACAGTGTTGGGTTTGCCAGTGGGGCACGGTCGAGGGTATCTCTCATGTCCGACCCGGTAAAGGACTGGAAATCATGCCCGCCCTGGTGGCCAGCCAACATTCGGGACTGGCCGACTACCGCGATCCACAGTCGCATTTCGCGAATCACAAGGGTGATGGGGAACTCTCGTTGGGCGCCAAGTACTCAGTATCGTCCGATGTCACCATTGAGGCGGCTCTCAACCCCGACTTTTCTCAGATCGAGGCGGACGCCGCGCAGATCGACGTCAACACGACTATCGCGTTGCTCTTTCCTGAACGTCGACCGTTCTTTCAGGAAGGGAGCGATATCTTCAGAACGCTGTTCAATTCGTTCTACACTCGTACCGTCTACGACCCCAGTCTCGCCGTGAAGCTCACCGGTCGCATGGACAAAACCAGTATCGGGTTTTTCACGGCCGTAGACGAGAACAGTCCGTACATGATTCCGCTCAATGAAGCCTCAATCGTCGTCAACACCGGCCAGAGTGTGGTCAATGTGCTGCGAGCCACGCGGCGGCTCGGCGAGGACACCCAGGTTGGATTCATGGTCAGCGACCGTCGCTTTGAGGATGACGGCTCCGGCACCATTTTCGCAATCGACGGCGATATCCGATTGTCACGCAACTACTCGATCGACGGTCAATTCCTGATGAGCCATACTCAGGAGGCAAACGAGGCGGGCGAAACCGACGGGCTGCAGGGGCATACGTTCGACAATGGCAGCAAGACGCTTGTCTTTGACGGGGAGTCGTTCTATGGGGGCGCGTTCATCGCCCGATTCAAGCGCAGTGCCCGACACTGAAATTTCGCCCTTGATTACAACCAAGTCGATCCGTCATATCGGACACAGACCGGTTATGATCCCTGGGTCAACTATCGCAACCTGACCCTGAGCAGTTGGTACGAGATCAGGCCGGAGAAGACAGTCTTCCAATCTATCACGCCCTCCGGGTACGTGCATGAGAAGTGGAACTACGACGGCGTCCGCAAAACGAATGAGTCCGGGTTTAACATAGACGCCCAGACGCGAGTAGCACAGACCAGCTTCAATATCGGCTTCAATCGCAGCGACGAGGTCTGGTCCGGGGTTGACTTCGATCATCTCTGGTCCGTCAACTTTGGCGTGTACGGGCGCCCATCAAGTATGCTCGGCTTCAGCCTTAACGGTCGCCGGGGCGTGGGTATCGCCCGTTTCGACGGCGCCAAAGGGAACGAGACCGGTTTTTACGCATCGTTGAACCTGAAGCCGATCGACCGTCTCATCCTTGAGCCGACCTTCAACTACCTGCGCAGCACCGACACCAAAACGGGCGAAGAACTGTTCAGCCAGTATATCGCTCGAGCGCGGGTCAGCCTTCAGGCCAATCGTGAATTATCGCTCCGCCTGGTGGTGCAATACAATGACGGCAGAAAAGCATGGAACATCGATCCACTGATCACTTATCGCATCAGTCCGTTCTCGGTGTTCTATGTCGGCTCAACTTACGATTACCGCGAATATGACAGATTTACTTCAAGTGGGACACCGTATGGGTCTCAATGGGACCTGAATTCCCGGCGGTTCTTCATGAAGTTGCAGTATCTGTTCCAGACTTGATAGAACACGTACTGTTAGGCGTCTTTGATCGGCTGGGTGGCCCGGACATCTGGCAGTATTGATAAAGTCCCATTGGTTGTCATTGCGAGCGACCGTAGGGAGCGCGGCAATCTCATACTGTAGGTCGCCCAGCGGATTGAGATTGCCGCGTCGTCCGCCGCGGCGGACGACGCGCAATGACGGCTCCAGGGGTTTGTCGACAAGCCCATGTGTCCGGGTTTCATAGCGACAGTCCTCCGAGTTAGAAACCCGGACGAACGTCCGGGCCACGCCACTGTCCCGCTAATCGCTGAGTCCGAAAACTCAGCCACCACGGCTGTTATCAGGTCATGCTGAGCGGAGTCGAAGCACAGGCAAGCCTGTTTTTCACGCTTCGCGTTTCCGCGCTGTGTGGCGAAGTCACAAGAACACGGCTTGTCCATGTCACCCATCAACCGCGCTCAGGCCAACGTTATCCTATGGCAGCATTGCAGGGCTTGACAAGACCGCTCTCCTGATCGACATTACAGCAAATACAAACGCTGTGACCGCTCTCTCGACTATGGTCACAGCCAATTCGGATAAGGAGATCCCTGTGAGACCAACGGTACGATTTCTTTCCGATCAGCTTATTGAACGAATCATCTCCGAAGCCAGAGAGTTGCTCTGCAAACTTGGGGTTGAGATTCATAACGAGGCCGTGCTCGCATTGCTCGGTGATTATTCGGCGCGGATCGACAACAGCACAAAACGAGCTTACTTTACGCCGGACATTATCGATCGCTCCCTGCAAACCGCGCCGGGTTCATTTCGCCTGTATGACTCGCTGGGGAACGAAGCTGTGGATCTGTCGGACATGAACGTCAACTTCACGCCCGGCTCATCCGCGATCAACATTCTGGATCATGAGTCGCAGCATTCGCGTCGTCCTACCAGTGAAGACTATGTCAAGTACACAAAGTTGATGGCGTCGCTGGAGCATATCGCCTCGCAGTCCACCGCTATGGTTCCCGCCGACGTCCACGAAATGATCTCCGACAGCTATCGTCTCTACCTCAGCCTGATGTACTGTGTGAAGCCGGTAATCACGGGCGCTTTCACAATAGAGGCGTTCGAGATCATGAAGGAGTTGCAACTGGCCGTTCGCGGCTCCGAGAAAGAGTTGGCCGAGCGTCCCCTGACAATTTTCTCCTGCTGCCCGACGGCGCCACTCAAGTGGAGCAATGTCACCTCGCAGAACGTGATCGACTGCGCACGGTATTCGATACCGGTGGAGTACATCTCGATGCCCTTGTCCGGCTTCATGGCGCCGATCACACTTGTGGGTTCGCTAGTGCAGCATACCGCCGAGACACTGAGCGGGCTTGCTATCAGTCAACTGACCAACCCGGGTACGCCGGTGCTGTACGGCGGCTCGCCGGCCGTGTTCGACGTGCGCTACGAGACCACGCCGATGGGTGACATCGGTACCATGATGATGGACTGCGCTTACAGCGAAATCGGCAAACACCTGGGCCTGCCTACTCAGGCCTACATTGGACTCAGTGACGCCAAGCTGCTGGATGCTCAGGCCGGTTTTGAGACTTCGATGGGCGCCACGCTGGCGGCGCTGAGCGGCATCAACAACATCTCCGGGCCGGGCATGCTCGATTTCGAGAGTTGCTTCAGCCTTGAGAAACTGATCCTCGACAACGAAATCTGCGGCATGGTCAAGCGGATGGTTGCCGGTATCGAACCGAAAGAGGATTTTCCATCACTGCCGCGTTTCGAGGAACTCCTGCGTGAGGAACACCTGCTCATATCGGACCACACTCTCAAGTATCTCAAGGAAGAGGTTTACCTCCCCGGACCGACTATCGATCGCGCCAATCGGTCACGCTGGCAGGAAGAAGGCAGCCGGACCCTGGGAGCCCGTGCCGCTGAACAGGTCGAGACCCTGGTTGCGAAGCACCAACCCGTCGGCTTGTCGGATACAGTGCTTGGCGACCTGACCTCCATAATGGAAACAGAGGCCAGGCGACACGGCATGTCCCGCTTGCCCGAGATACGTTAATGCGGCGTGTGATCGACATCTCGGCAGAGCAAATCGCTCCCTCGAGCGAGGACATTCTCAAGCAGCAAGGCGTACCGCCGGGCGCTGTGCACGATGAACCGACCCTGACGGCGGCGCGTGAGGCCATTGCGCTTTGGGAACATCTATCACAACCGGTGGGTATCTTCGCGGAGATAGCTATCCACGAATTTGCGCAGGTGTACATAGGTGACCGCCGCAACGAACCGGAAACGCCTTTGCCGAACATTTATCAACGCGCTGACGCCGTTGTTCTTTTTGCGGTAACAGTCGGCCATGATGTCGAGCAGGAGATTCGTCGCTTGTTTGAGACGAATGAATTTCCGCTCGGCGCGATGCTTGACGCGGCCGCCTCGGTCAGCACTGAGAACGCTGCCGATGTCGTTCAAGACAAGTTTCAGAAGCACTTAAGTGTCGCTGGGGGATGGGACCGGTCGATGGGCATCATGCCGTTCAGTCCCGGCTATTGCGGCTGGCACGTGAGCGGACAACGTGCTCTATTCGATACCCTGCACCCGGAGGAGATCGGCATCGAGTTGAGCGATAGCTATCTCATGCAGCCACTCAAGTCCATCAGCGGCGTGCTGGTGGCCGGACCGAAAGACATCTTCCAGTTTGACGATGACTTTCCCTTTTGCAGTGAATGTGCGACGCGCTCGTGTCGCGAGAGAATTATGTCAATAATCGAGAACCAGCCAAAGGCAGATACCAGGTAGGAATAATGGATACCCTTCAACAACTTTCAGAGAACATGCAAAAGGGGGACGCTGATCAGGTCGCGCGCCTGACGCAACAGGCGATCGACGAAGGCTGCGAGCCTAAGACGATCCTCGATGACGCGCTGGTCGGCGGCATGGCTGTCGTCGGCGAGAAATTCAAGAAGCATGAGATATTTCTGCCGCACGTTTTGTTGGCCGCCAAGGCTATGCATGCCGGCATGGATATTCTGAAACCGCTGCTGGTCAAGGACGGGATACCTACTATCGGCAAAGTAGTGACCGGCACGGTACAGGGAGACCTGCATGACATCGGTAAGAACCTGGTCGGCATCATGCTAAAGGGGGCGGGGTTCGACGTCATAGACCTGGGCCGCGATGTTTCCCCTGCGAAGTTCCTTGATGCCGCCGTCAGTGAGAAGGCGAATGTCATCGGCATGTCGGCATTATTGACAACTACCATGCCGGTGATGAAGAAAGTTATCGCGCTGGCGCATGAACGCAACGTGCGAGACCAACTCAAGTTCATTGTCGGCGGCGCACCCATGAGCAAGGAGTACGCACAGGAGATCGGGGCCGACGCGTACTGCTATGACGCCGTCAGCGCGGTGGAATGCGTGAAAAGGTTCATGGGAGCACACTGAGATGCGCCCGCTTTTGGAACGAATACGAAGCGGCGCCACCCTGGTCGGCGACGGCGCCATGGGCACCATG
>CBDUZQ010000006.1:0-20575 GCA_965371755.1 uncultured bacterium | reverse complement strand
TCGTTCAATGCTTTTGGCGATGCTCAGTGTAACCTGACGGTGGAGTGGGCCTGGGCGCACCCGACCATCACGATCGAGTACACCGGCCCGGCTATTTCCGGCGACAAGATCGCTTGTGTCTGGAGTTCTCCGTCCGGTACCGATGTCAGAGTGTTTGATCTGGCCACCGGTGCTCTAGCGTACAGCATCAGCGGTTTCCCGCTGGGGAACTATGTTCGCTGTACTCCACATATTTATAACGGTGTGATGTACATCAGTGGTGGTGACCAAAGCTCCATCAGCGCCTGGGATTTTGCCACCGGCGCACCTATTTGGAGCCGTGACATTTCTACCGTCGGCCCTATGGGTATGTTTGGTCTTACCCGTCACACTAACTTTATCATCCTGGATCAGGGTGGTACCGATATAGTGTATTGGGGTACCGATGACGGCGCGATCGTTGCTGCTGAAGCGTCCACCGGTGCCCTGTGGGGCGGCTGGGGCACCAACCCGGTCTATCTTCCCACTGGTTCCGTTCGCCGCTCCGGCGCTACTGACGGCAACAGCCTCTACTACTGCACCTTCCCTGGTGGCGTAGAGGGTGACGTCTATTCGGTCGATGCCGCTTCCGGCGCTATCAACTGGACCCTGGTCGGCTCCGGCGGCCTGCAGGCCAACACGGTCTTCCCGGAAGGCCCGCAGCTTGCTGAAGGCTTCCCGGGTGGCTGCTCGTACGAGAACAACGTCCTGTACGTCAACTCGGACATTGCTTCCGCTTACCATCCCGGCGACGGTGTCTTCTATGCCATCAACACGATTGACGGCACATTGAAGTACGCGGTCGGCTCAATGGGTGGACGTGGCGCAACGGGCGCTCCGACCCCGGTAATCGACATGGCCATGGTTTATTGCCTTGGTGAGTCGGGCTGGGTGAACACGGTCCACGGTGGCCGCGTGGTTGCTTTCCAGAAGAGCAGCGGTGCGTTCATTTGGGCTTACGACAGCCCGGAGTACAACAACTACTGGGGTGACGCGGCTCTTACTTGTGAGCCGGAAGGTGTTTCGGATAAGTTGTTTGTTGCCGGTCACCACGGCTTCATTAACTTCCTTGACACCGATCCTGACGCGATTGATCGCGAGATCTTCCGTCGTCGTGTGAGCTGGGGTGGTTACCCGAACTCCGTAGGCTTGAGTTTCGCCATCGCTCCCGGCTATATAGCCATGACCGACTACTATGGCGCTCTCTACGTGTTGAACGATTATCCTCCCAAGGGTGATCGGCCACGTCTGGAAATTCAGTCATACGCGCCGGCCGTTTCGGTCGAGTTTGGTGCGGATCCTAACTTAGCGGTTGAGATTCCGGGCCTCCTGGCCAACACCGGTTGCGCCGACCTGACGATCAACAGCTTTACCATCGACGAGAACCAGACTCATCCTTGGATTCCCGCGGACTTCGCGTCCAGAGCGGTGCGTCCGGGGGTTATGGATCGCGCCGCCAGCATCACCGACAAACTGACCGAGACCTTCTCGACCAAGGCGTTGGTGAAGTCAATGGAACCGGATATCGACGAGTACTTTATACTTCGTGACCGTGGCGAGCAGATGCTGAATCTGGGCGCCGCTGCGATTCCGGGCTTCATTGCGATCAACGTCCACGCCGACGGCGTGATTTCACCGGTCGACGGTGAGTTGTTGGCTGCCGGTGACACGGTTAGTGTTTGGATCGATGTGAATCAGCCGTTGATTCTCCGTGGTCCGCAGGACTTCTTTATGCTTATTGATACTGATGATCCGGACTTCTTCCTGCATCAGAGCATTTCCTCTGTCCCGCCTCCGGAAGTTCATGTGACCATCGTGGGTGGCTGTCTTATCGATACCACAGATCTTAACTTTGGTATGGGTGCGGCTAACATCCACAGTGTAACCAACACTGGTCGTATCGGCACTGGCGACGACTGGATGGTTCCGTGGGGCATGGACATCGACGGCGACGACGCGTCCATCTTCCAGGGAGCGTTCATTTGGGCCAATGGCGTATATGAGCAGGCCATCAACACTCAAGCCTGGCATGGCGCGGGTGAAGAGGCCGGCTACTGGTCTCACCAGCCGGATCCGAACTGGTGTGATGGCATGTGTAAGGCTGAGCTCGAAATTGATGTGGACCTGTACTGCCTCGGTGGCTACTCCGATGACGGTTACACCTATGTACCGATCAATGGTAACCTGGTCTGCAAGACCTACCTTGACAGTATGCAGAACTTCGACCTTGGCAGCGGCTGGGATTGGGAGAACTTTGGTGCTCCCTTTGACAACTCCCTGACCATGGGTCTCTGGTGTGAGTCCCGCACGGTCGGCGCAGTCGACTTTGCGCCGTTCAAGGATCTGACAATCGAGATCATGGAAATCACCGAACGTAATGGTGATCCCGTGGACGGTTGGAAGATGGGTGCTGTCATGGACTACGACGTTGGTGATGACGAAACTTCCATCGACCGCGATGGTTCGGCTGCCTGGGTTACCGAATCCGGTGTCGGCGACGTGGCCTGGGGAATGATGAAATTCCCGTTTGGTTGCGGAACCAATCCGAATGTGGACTTTGAGCCTATCATCAACGCTGTGCAGTTGTGTGGTTACAACGCATGGTGGGGTGATATCTACCTTGGCGACTCTGCATGGAAATGGCTAAACTTAGCTCCTGGTGAGTATGCATCTACTGAAGATGGCAGTGACCGGGAAGCTCACTTTACCATTGCCTCGCACGATTGGGTCGGCGGCGACACGTATGAACTCGCCGTGGCTCAGTTTGGCATGCACGGTATCACGGGTGGATCCTCCGCTGAGATCGTAGCTCTTGGTAAACTGGCTAACAAGTGGGTTGGCGCTGGTCGTGGCGACGTCAATAATGACGGTTTGATCGACCTGGCCGACGTTATGTACCTGTTCTGCTATCTGTATGAAGGGGGTCCTGGACCGATTCCGTTCATGCATTTGGGCGATGTTAATTGCGACGGCGTAGTTGACATGGACGACGTCTTGTACCTGGTTGATTACCTGTACAATGGCGGTCCTTGCCCGTGCTTTGCCTGGTGCTTCTAAGCCAGAAGTCAGTTTTCTGACTATACAAGAAGCGAGGAGTTTTCTCCTCGCTTCTTTTTGTCATAAATGACCTTTTGGCGCTACGCGCCGTAATCCGATCATCTTTCGTGCTTTGCGCAGTGGCGTGTCACCGATGTCATTCCCGCGCAGGCGGGAATCCATCCCCCCGATTCGCCCGTTGTGCAAACGTCGTATCTGTGTATATTGCAGGTCCATGACCGACTCGATGGACAACTATGAATATATGAACCATTGCACGCTCTGCCCGCGTGATTGCGGCGCTAATCGTGTCGATGGCGAGCTGGGCTACTGTGAGACAGGCACGGAACTGCCGATATCCTCTATCTGCTGTCACATGGGTGAGGAACCGGTACTGTCGGGCAGGCACGGGATATGCAATATCTTTTTTGCCCACTGCAATCTTCAGTGCATCTACTGTCAAAACCACCAGATATCCTCGAATCGCCTAAGCACCTCATCCGTCACCGTGTCGCTGGAGGATGCCGTCCGTCAGATCGAGGAGATACTGGACCACGGGGCCAGAGGGGTGGGGTTTGTGTCTCCGTCTCACTGCCTGGCCCAAATGAGGATGATCATGCAGGCGCTGTCGGAACGAGGACGACACCCTACCTACGTTTACAACACGAACAGTTATGACCTCGCCGAGACAATCAGTTCGTTGGAGCCAAACATCGACGTGTACCTGCCGGACATGAAGTACATGGACAACAATCTGGCTCACGAATACTCCGACGTAACGGATTATGTCGAGGTGGCCGGCGCTGCTGTCCGGGAGATGTATCGACAGAGAGGATCGGAGATCGAGTTGGATGACGACGGACATATAACCAGAGGCTTGATCATCCGCCACCTCGTGCTGCCGGGACACGTCGCGAACAGTGTGGCTGTCCTGAGATTCATCGCCGACGAGCTTTCACCGGATGTTCACATCTCGCTCATGTCGCAATACCACCCCACAGCGGCGGTGCGAAAACATCCCATACTGAACCGACGCCTGTACCCGGAGGAGTATGAGCAAGTGCTCGACGAATTCGAACGTCTGGGTTTCCATCGCGGCTGGGCGCAGGATGTTTCCAGCCCGTCCAACTATCTCCCGGACTTTGACAAAGATCATCCCTTTGAAGAGTGAAAGCTGGTGTTGAGTGTGGTGTACGTCCTCGTGCGCCACGTGGATGTCATGCTGAGCGCAGTCGAAGCACAGGGGCAGACGAGGACGTCTGCCGCCCACGAATTTGTGGCCTCGTAATGACGAGAAATGGGCTTTTTCAACAACCCTAGCGAATGCGTCCCAGGTTGAAGCGCGCCTTTTCCGATTTTCGCCCTCGGTCATCGATATAGTCCAATCGGAAATCGAGGCTGTCCCTGGAAACTAACGTCGCTGTAATGCTGTAGACGGCATCGCCCTTAACACGCCGTCCGGTCAGAGTGTCCCCCCTGATACTTCCCTCGTAAATGACATGCTTGCCGAACCCGTCCCAGATTTCCCACACCAGAGAGTCGACTTCCTCATCCACGTAAAGGTGTCCGGAATCCCGATAGGTGTAGAAGAACTTGGTGCCGACCATGCTGGTGCGAATGTAACCTTCAGTAGAATCGTAGGTGAAGTCTGCCCGGCCTTCAATCGACAGCCGAATTCCGGTCACCGGCATCACAAACATCCCCTGACCACTCCATTCTCCGATCAACGCCCAGGGGTCGAAGCTCCGGCCGTCATCACCTGCCATGGCCGCTGCCGGAAGCAGAGTACTGCCGATGAGGACCAGGACTGTTATACGGATTGACAAGATTTGCATCATGGACTTATACACTCGAGCAACCGGCAATGTCAAGTTTTGTACTTATCGAAGGGCTAAGTCCTTAGAACACAAACAGCGACCGGAGGGCTGAGAAAACCGCCGCAACTACCTGTTTAACAATAACTTGTGGGGATTAAAGACTGCCTGTTTTTTGTTGCTTTGAAGTCGGTGTATGCGTAGTTTGTTATGCTGGATGTTGACTGGAACTGCTTGCACAATAAGGAATTTGCCTCATGCCGCTCGAACGTGAAAAGATCGAAACTATTTTTCTCGAAGAGGAGATGAAGTCCTCATATCTCGACTACTCCATGTCGGTCATCACCAACCGGGCTTTGCCGGACATACGCGACGGAATGAAGCCGTCGAATCGTCGCATCCTCGTTGCCATGAGCGATCTGAACCTGAAGCCGGGACGGCCTCATCGTAAGTGCGCCAAGATCGCCGGCGACACCTCGGGAAATTACCATCCTCACGGCGAGCAGGTAGTCTACCCCACTCTCGTGCGCATGGCGCAGGATTTCAACATGCGTTATCCGCTGGTAGACGGACAGGGCAACTTCGGATCGATCGACGGCGACGGTGCGGCGGCGATGCGATATACGGAAGCGCGCTTGACGCCGATCGCCGTAGAGATCCTTGCCGACCTGGACAAAGAGACGGTCGATTTCATGTCCAACTACGACGCCACCCGTGAAGAGCCTACGGTTTTACCGGGTAAGTTCCCCACCTTGATCTGCAACGGTACCACCGGTATCGCAGTCGGCATGGCGACCAACCTGCCGCCGCACAACCTCACCGAAGTCGCCGAGGCGATCGTGAAGGTAATCGACGAACCCGACTGCACCAATGAGGATATAATGGAACTGGTGCCGGGTCCGGACTTCCCGACCGGCGGCATTATCAACGGGCGCGAGGGAATCCGTGAGGCCTACCGTAATGGGAGGGGTCGTATTCTGGTTCGCGCCCGGGCCACTATCGAGCACATGGCCAACGGCAAGGAGGCCATCGTTGTCAACGAGATACCCTACCAGGTGAACAAATCCAACCTGCTCGAAAAGATAGCCGACCTGGTGCATGACAAGGCGATTGAAGGTATCTCGGATCTACGCGATGAGTCGGATCGCGACGGTATGCGTATCGTGATCGAGTTGAAGCGTGACCAGCAGTCGGACATCGTTCTCAACCAGCTTTACAAGCACACCACGATGCAGGTAACGTTTTCGGTTATGATGCTGGGGCTCGACCACGGCATACCGAAGACGATGACTCTGAGACAACTGATTCAGGCGTTCGTGGATCATCGTCACGAAGTCGTAACACGACGCACCCAGTTCGAGTTGCGCAAGGCTGAGGAACGAGCACACATTCTGGAAGGGTACCGGATCGCGCTGGACAATATCGACGCCGTGATCGCGCTGATCAAAAAGTCGAAAGACACGCCCACCGCCCATGCCGGATTGATGAAGAAGTTCAAGCTCTCGGCCAGGCAGGCAACCGCCATTCTCGAGATGCGCTTGCAGCGTCTGACCGGGCTGGAACGCAAGAAGATCGAAGAAGAGTACCGTGAGCTGATCAAGCGTATCAGTCAACTCAAGGCAATCCTCGAATCCAAAGCGCTGCGGATGCAGATCATCAAAGAGGAAACTCAGGAACTTGCCGAGCGGTTCGGTGATGACCGTCGTACCGAAATCCAGGATGCCGCCGATGAACTAACGCTGGAGGATTTGATAGCTGAGGAGGAGATGGTCATCACTATCTCGCATCTTGGCTACATCAAGCGTCTGTCAGTCTCGGCCTATCGCCGTCAGAACCGCGGCGGTCGCGGAGTCAAGGGAATCGCTACCAAGGAAGATGATTTCGCCGAGCATCTGTTTATTGCCTCGACCCACGACTATATCCTGTTCTTCTCGACCAAGGGACGATGCTACTGGGTGAAAGTGCACGCAATCCCGGCCGGCGGCAAACTGGCCAAAGGCAAACCGATCGTCAACATGTGCAAGATGGAGCGTGGCGAGACGATCACGGCTTTCTGTCGGGTGCGCACGTTCTCGCCCGATCTGTATATAGTCATGGCCACCCGTAACGGCGTCATCAAGAAAACGCCGTTGAATGCATTCTCCAATCCACGCGTGGTCGGGGTCAATGCCATGAACCTGCCGACCGACGACGAACTGATTGAGGCTTCCATCACCGACGGGTCGTCCGACATCGTGCTGGCCAGTCGTAAGGGGATGGCGATTCGTTTCCCTGAAACCAAAGTGCGCGGGATGGGTCGCACCGCTTATGGTGTCAAGGGCATCAACCTTGGCAAGGGTGATTACGTTATCGGCATGGTGGTGGTCAGACGCGACAGCTCGCTGTTGGTCGTGGCTGAGAACGGCTACGGTAAGCGCTCCGCTATCGGCGACTATCGCATCACCAACCGAGGCGGCAAGGGCATCATTAATATCAAGACCTCAGAGCGCAACGGCGAGGTGGTGGCGATCAAGGAAGTGCTCGACGACGACGAGTTGATCCTGATCACCAAGGACGGCATTGCCAACCGCCAGGCGGTGAAAGATATCAGCGTGATCGGCCGCAACACCCAGGGGGTGCGTCTGATTAACCTCGGCAAGGGTGACATCGTCACCGACGTCGCGCGGGTTGCCAGAGAGGAGTAGGAGGACAGCGACCGTCGCGGTAGGTTCAAACGTGGGACGATTCATAATAGTCCTGTCATTCGTAGTCGGATTGGCGAGCGCCGAAAGACCGCGTTGCGACACATCCTCTCCGCGGCAGTCGTCGGGAGTCGTGTATGTAGTTTTCTGCATTGATACCGAGACCGACGGCTTTAACTACGGGCGCTTCTCGCAGAGTCTCAATCTTAACAGCTTCAAGTGGGGGAACATCGTTGACCAGGCTCTTTCGCAGACCTGGCGTAACAGTCTCACCGACAGTTTTGATGGGTCACTGAAGATATCCTGGTTCCTCATGACTATCGAGGGGTATCGTCCTACCAGTCATGGCATCAACGCCGTTGCCGGGGAGTTTCTTAGCATGTTCTCAGATCGTATCCCGAAGCTCGGTGATGAGATTGGGTGGCACTACCATCACGCCGACTGGTTTCATGACTCTCTTTCGGGCAAGACAGGCTGGAACATGATCAGCACCTTCTCGGGCCGCACCTACAATCGACTGACCGACAGAGAACTCGCGATGAATCATCTGGCGTCGTTTGTCTATCATAATCGCCTCTACCCTGCGTCGTTTCGTGCCGGATGGAACTGGGAGAACAATGATTTCAGCAATTGGCTGGATAGTGTGATTCCGTTTGACTACTCACACAATTGGGACTCTGTTGACGCAGACTTATTCATGTATCATCCCAGTGCCGACAATCTGTTCACGCCGGGCGATCTTTCGCGATCTGTGATCAGGGCAATCGACGCGGTGGATAGTGCCTATATACGGTCAATGTTTGAACTGGCGGCCGCAGGGCGTCCGGTTATACTGGCCTATTACACGCACAACTACGGTAGCACACAGCCCCGCAACAATGCCATCAAGCGAACGGCCCGGAGGTTCCACGAACTGTTTTGTCGATACAGCGATTCCCTGGGCGTCCCTTTCCAATACTCCACCGCGTCGGAGGCTGTTAACCGTACGCGCGGAATAAAGATACCCGCCGAGTATTATCTGTCGGTACGCTACGACTCATCAAGCAGGACTTTGTATGCCGCCTGCGACTCATTGACTTTCGGTGTGCCGCTAGTTTGCATCAGGACCGGTGGGGAAATCGTTGGATCGTTCATGGAACATGATACAGACGCCAATGTCTGGCGGCTGCCGCTCGATACAGCGCAAGTGGATTCTTTCCTGGTGGGCGGTGTCTCCAAAACTGGAGATACTTTCATATGGGGTCCCTGCTCGCCGTCAAATGCATCTGCTCAAAACCGCAAGCGGTAGCCCACCGTCGGCAGGATGCCGGCATCGTAAACAAAACCGTCGGCCGTGTTCATGATCGGGTTGCCGTGGTTGGTCACGTTGGCTACGTTGCAGTACAGTTCCGATCCCCCGAAATCAATCGAGAAATGCAGATTGACACTCACGAAGGTCGGAAAGCGGGCTGTGTTTTCCAGCTTCCGGCAAGACAGAAAGTACTCGGAGCTGTAGCGATCATCCTCCGGCGATGACGATGAGGTGGGCGTCGGAGTATAGGCATAACCGGAGCGGACAGCCAGGTCCGCGCCGAGTGTCACCTTGCTGCCGGGACGGTAGTCAAGTTGCATGAAGAAGCGATGGGACGCATTCAACTCGTAGGGGACGGAGAGTCCATGCTCTGTTCTGATGGCCCGAGTGTAACCATAGAAGCTGTACAGACCGATTCGGGGCGATAAGAACTCGGTCAAATCGAGGATTACATCACCACCGGTGAAGTCGGCATGCCCGGTTGAGCGCATCGTGATAAACCCGTTTTCTACGGTGGTAGTCGCGGTTGGTTCGTCGGTCGTCGTCACCCGGCTGAAATCCGGTGTCACTACCGGTAGATCACTGATCTCTTTGCCAAAAAGGGACGCTGTCAATCCACGATGGTGATACGAGAGCGACGCCATTCGTGTCACGATTGGCTTCAGACGGTCCAGGTTGGCTCGCACAAGCAACTGGTACGGCTCCGAAGACTTACCGACCGGGTTCTGGGCGTAACTGCCGAAAGTCAATCGTAAATCCGAGTTGGCGCCGGTGCTTAGTTGCACCTCCTGCCGATGCAGCAGGGCCGAGACCTGCGCCAGGTTACCGAACCGTTCGTAGCGAAGACCGGACTTCAGCGCCAACCGACCAAGGCCAAAAGCGTAAGAGACAAAGCTTGCGCTGTTGGTCTCCCGGGCGCTTTCACGGTAGTCTCCGAAAATCTGGTTCAACTCCGGTTGATAGATGAACGGATTATCACTGGCGGCATCCGCCGGAAGGAGATTCCAGTTGGTCTGAGTCATGGTCAGTTCACGGCGCGGGATCCATTCAATACTGCCACCCATAGAAATCCGGGATCGTCCGAGATCAATCTCCGCCTGCAAGCTGGTGAGCCAGGTTTTCGTCTGCTCGTTGAGGTTAATGGAGAAATCAGCCGGCAAGCCGGTGGCCGCCTTTCTGTCCTCGGTGTTGTCCGAAGAATGAGCTCGGAGGACGCCGGTAGTAGCCCGAACCGCTCCCTTGAATTCAACGAGCAGCGGACCCATCAATCCCTGGTAACGGAGCCCCCAGAACCGTTCCGCACTGTGTTGGAACAGGGCAATCGTACTCCCACTCTTAGCCGTTGGCAGACTCTCAAATGACAGATAATCCCTGACCCGGTAGGCATCAATGTAAACTCGATGCTGCGGCGAAATTCTGAACCCAGAGGCCAGGAACAAATCCTGGAAGTTGGTAGGCGGCAGGGTACGCCGGTTCCATTGCAATTCGAACTGTTTGGCCAGTTTGTCAAGAACGGACTTGCGCACCGAAGCAACCACGAAAGCCCGCTGACTGCCGACTGTCATGGCTCCGGTGGCCTCCAAGGGTGACATGTTCAGTTCGCCGTGGTGATGGGGTCGGAACACCGCCTCTGTCGAAAGCTCGATCACCGATGGTACTCCGTGACTGGCCGGGGTACCCTGCGGGTAGAAGCGCAGCTTGTCGACCACACTGCCGGGGATGATCGAAAACATCCCGTAATGATGCGGATCCTTTCCGATATTGTGTCCGTTGAGAAAGTAATCCGGGTTAGTGCCGTTAACTCGTATTTTTGACGAGTGACTGGACCCCTCGCGGGCTGCCTGGGGCTGAATCACAGCGCCAATCGGGTTGGAGGCCAGCAGAGACTGCTGGGATCGGCGAGTCAGCTCCTCACCGCAAACAGCTAATTCGGTCCCGGTCTCCACAGTCGGTGACACCGTGATCCCGGACATCTTTATCGGCTGGAGCGCCAGATGGATCTCGATAAGGCTATCAAGCAACAACCATGATACCACCGTCTCCTGCCGGTCGTAGCCAAGTGACGAAACACGCAAGAGCCAGGTGTCGGATGGTCGGGCCGGCAGGTCGATTTCAAAAACGCCATTGGCATTGGTCGCGACACCGACAACAGTCGAATCACGGTCGATGATGACGACCGTAGCCCTGTCCAGCGGCTGACCAGCCAGATCGGTAACGCGCCCGACCATAACAAGGTCCGAATCTGCTGAGTTGACTACGCCGTAACCAAGCAGAACCAGCATGAGAAACAGCGAGGCCGTTGCTTTGAGCGTTGCATGGGCAACTCGACGACTCTTTAGTCTTGTGAGTATCGTTGATAATCCGGCTATCATGTTTAGGGTCCGAAGGGGTTGGTTCAGGCTCCCGGTGAGTCGGTTAGGTCAGCCCATGTGGAGCGGGTTGCTTTCGAGCGTTTGCGGGTGGGTCGTCCCCGACCGACTCTGTCACCGATGTGGAAATGGGCGCTGCCGTCAAGCTGATTGGCGGCGCCGATCAGCGAATGTCTGGCAACACTGCGGCGTCCGGACCGACGCGTAGTTCTGCTAAGGGCTACTCGTGCCGGGGGTCGTTCGCGCCTGGATGGGCACTCCAACCGGTCTATCATGTTGATTCCATAAGCCATAACAACCAGTGATAGGTCAACTGCCGTGCCGACCAGACAGGCAACCAACTATCGCCGTAAGGCCCCGTCCAGCGGATGGTTTCCGATATGCTGAAGGATTGCACAGCCCGCGACAGGTCATACTGTATGCAAGACGGGTAACAATCAGGCACCGTCGCTGCCACTGTCGGACAGTTCTTGTAGGTCGAAACCCCTGACCCGAAGGGGCGTCCTGAGCGCAGTCGAAGGGCGGGTTTCGACGGCCCCCGCTTCAAATATATATGAGCCGGCAACCCGAGTCTGGTAGTTGCCGATTGGAGAATCAGACGAGACGGCCTATATTGGGCGGATGGAGTACATCGGTGAAATCGCCGGCCTTTCGGTGGCCTTTTTGTGGGCTTTGACGTCGATTTTCTTTGCCGAAGCAGGCAAATCTATCGGCTCGTTTCGAGTCAACGTCATCAGACTCTTGATCGCCGTGGGACTCTACGCCATAGTGCTGCTGGTGGTCTCCGGTCGACTTTTTCCGGATGATCTTAACAGCCGACAGGTCTTCTGGCTGGCTTTGTCGGGACTCATCGGGCTGGTGATCGGCGACGGTTGTGGTTTCAAGGCGCTGGTGATGATCGGCCCAAGGCTGACCACTGTCATGTATTCGGGCGCCCCGATCATAGCTACCGTTATAGCCTGGCTGTTTCTGGGCGAGAACTTGAGCTGGTGGAGTCTGTTGGGTATCGGCCTGACCATTACCGGAATAACCTGGGTGGTTCTGGAACGGCGCGGTAAGAACAACGACGAGATATCGGTCCGACAGCGCGACCATCCCGACTCCGGGTCTCTGGCCAAAGGTATCCTGCTCGGGGCAGGCGCGGCGACTGGTCAAGCAGTTGGGTTGGTGATGGCCAAGTATGGGATGGCCCGGGCCGGGGGGACGGTGGAGCCTTTGGAGGCGTCGTTCATTCGTATGGCGGCGGCCATGGTCATTATCTGGCTTCTGGCTGCTCTCCGTGGTCACCTGCCGTCGATTCTCTCCGCCATGCGGAAAGGAAGGCCACTTGCGTTCTCTGCCGCCGGTGCGGTGGTAGGTCCTTTTCTGGGTGTGTGGATGTCATTGGTGGCGGTATCGTACATTGCCGCCGGCGTGGCTGCGACCCTGAATGCCATGGTACCGGTGGCCATTATCCCCCTGATCATCTTTTATTACAAGGAGAAGGTGTCGCTCCGGGCCACGATGGGCGCTGTGGTCGCGGTCGCCGGCGTGGCTATTCTCTTTCTAAGTTGATGATGTATCTTGACTACAATCGGTTCCGGCCCCTGGTGGATGGGTATCTGGAACGCTTCGACGATTCTGTGGAACTGTCACGCCGCCCGGTAAACCGTGACTTCGGGTACTTCGATATAGTCCGGTTCTTTGGAGCAGAAGCTGTGGATCCGGCCGAGATTGCAGTCACATATCAGGCTGAGCCGTTCGAATTCACCGACGATCGAATGGCCCGGCTTGCCCTGGAGATTCAGGAGCGCATGAAGGCCGAGGGTCGGCTGTATAGCGGTCCTGCCGTCATGAAGCTGGTGGAAGCAAATCTCGCCGGACCCAACAGGAGCTTAACGGTTCAACCCTGTCACTACGGATTGCAGGCAGGAAGCTGTTTCGCCCTCGACTACCGGCATCCTCTGTTTGAAAATCACGGCGGGACTCTTCGGGAATACTATCTTTCGGAAACCAAATCGCGTGAGGTCAGAGACAACCCGCTGGCCATCTGTCTGGGCGTGTCAGCCTGGCTCGTGGCAGAGTCGGCGAAGGGTCGCGAGTTGCTGATAGTGCATCGAGCAGCCCACCTGGCCTCACTGGAATCATCGTTCGGCCCCTCGGTGGCGGGGTGTGTGGAGTACGTGGTCGCGGGGGACAATCTGCTGGATGTGATGCGAGTTTCCATCGCCGCCGAAGTCTTCGAGGAACTGGGGTTAGCCTCTTCGGAGTACACGTACGTTCCCTTGGCCTATGCCCGCGAGATATTCCGCGGCGAACGGCCGCAACTGTTTGGGGCGATACTGATACACCTCACGCCCACTGAGCTGACTGCCCGGTTGAAAAGGCTTGATCCGGAAAAACGAGAGTTTGACGGCTATGAGTTCCTGTCTCTGGGGATGGACATTGCCAGTCCGGGCCGGTTGGTTGATCAGTTGAATTTCGAAGGAGGGATGAACCTGGAGCTGCTGTCGCAGTACTATCGGTCACCGAAGAGTTAACGAGAGTTCTGCGCTGAACGCACCGCAGAAGGTGTCGAATAAGCCGACAGAAAAAAACGAGGTGCTGCAAAACATAGCACAAAAAAAGCCCGTCCGGTGTCGGACGGGCGTCAAGAGTTATATTGCCAGATTCGACTACTGGTCGACCTCATCGACATCAGTGGCGGGACGAGTCAGTTTATCGACAACCTCACTGATTTCATCCGGCCGCCTGTCCCTCAGCTTCCCCTTGTACTTTTTCAATTGACCCTTGACCTTGTCAACCGCTACGGAAATAGAGTTGTACATGTCATCGGTTTCACCGGTGCCGCTCAAACTCTGGTTGTAAACCTTTACCCTAAGCTCAGCCTTGTGCACGTGACGCTCGGTGTCCAGAACCAGGTCGGCCGAGATGATATTCTCAAAGTAACGAGTCAGGCCTTCCACCTCGGTCTCGGCTCGTTCTCGCATCTCAGTGGTGAGGTCAAAATGGCGAGCAGTGATCGTTTTCTGCATGGCTGATTTTCTCCTTTCCTGGCGAAATCCATCTAAAGTTTTATCAAAATGACAGTTTCGTTACTCAGAACGACAGACTGTCTGTTCTTCCTATGAGAAGGTGCTTTCTTCGTTATACCGCTTTCCTAAGGCAGATATTCAGAGTACTGAACTCCGCCGCTTTGATCGAAATTGAATCCTGTACCCCTACCCGGCTCCTCCGCCGAAGGTTACTGACGCAAACATCATCCTCTCTTGTATTATGGCGAAACAAAAGTGTAACCGCTACTACTTTTATACGAAAAGCAACCGACTACGGTTGCAATCGCATGCGGCTTCTCGTCGTGTGAACTTCGAAGGTCGTCGCGTACTCCCTGGGCGCCTCTAAAAACTCCCGCCCTTCGGCACTTCGGCGTCCCGTCATTAACAGGCTGTTGAAAAACGCTGCAACTGTCATTGCGAGGTTGCCGCAGGCGACCGTGGCAATCTCTAAGTGGCTGCCCCATAACAATTGGAGATTGCCGCGCTCCCTTTGGTCGCTCGCAATGACACCAGTTGGGACTTTTTCAACAACCTACTAAACCCTCTTGCGAAGACGGGCTGACGGTATTTTCAACTCTTCGCGGTACTTGGTAACAGTTCGTCGGGCCAGTCGGATCCCTTCGTCATTCAGTCGGCGGAATACCTCCTGATCGGAAAACGGCTTATCGAGAGGTTCGCTTTTGATGATCTCATCGATACGCTGTTTGACCGAACGCTTCGACATATCCGAGCCGTCGGCCTTGGCGATCCCTGAATTGAAGAAGTACTTAATCTCTTTTACGCCGAACGGCGTCTGCACATACTTCCCCGATGAAACCCGACTGATCGTGGCCACGTTCATTTCCACGGCCTGGGCGATTTCCTCCATGATGAGCGGCTTCAGGAAAGCCGGACCTTTCTCGAAAAACTCAGCCTGCCGTTCAATAATCGCTTCCATAACCCGGATCATGGTGGAGCGGCGCTGCTGAATGGCATTCATCATCCATCGCGCCTGTTCCAGTTTCTGCCTGATATACTGCTTGGTGTCCTTGGGTGTCTGGTTGCCTCGTCGGATAAGATTGCGGTAACTGGCGTTTATGCGCAACCTCGGAACATAATCATCATTGTGCATGACCAGGTACTTGTCATCGAAGCGATCTACCATCAAGTCAGGAATCACCGGCATCGCACCGGAGTCGAAACGACCATGAGTCGGAGTCGGCGAGAGACTCTTAATCACTTCCATCGCCTGCTGCGCCCTTTCTACCGGGACACCCACCATCCGAGCCACCTGAAGGATCGACTTGCGATCGAGTTCATTGATATGTTCATCCACGATACGCCAGGCCAGGCAACCCTCCATTCCCTTGTCCCGCATCTGAATCATGAGTGATTCCCGAAGATCGCGCGCCGCTACGCCGGTGGGGTCGAATCGCTGGACGAGTGCAAGTACTTCCGCGATCTTGGATTCCTCTATTTCCAGCTCGGCGGCCATTTCAGCCACGCTTATTGTCAGATAGCCGTCGGGAGCGATATTTCCGATAACATACTCGGCTATCAGATGCTCCTCCTCCGACAACTTCAGCATGGCCAACTGGTCGCTCAGATGAGTGAACAGGCTTTCCTGTTGGGCGGCGGGACCCTCAAAGCGCTCTTCCTTTTCCTCGCGCGGCAGGTTGACTTTGTAGCCCTCCTCTTCGTCGGCGAAGAACTGATCCCAATCGACACTGTCGTCACTTTCCTTCTTGTCGTCGGCCGCAACATCGAACTCCGACTCTTTGTCAAGGTCAAGCTGTTCCTCGGCCTCGAGTTCTTCGATTTCCTCCAGGAGGGGATTGGTGGCCAACTCATGACGGATCGTCTGCTCCAGTTTGAGCGCCGGCATCTGAAGCATCTTCAGAGACTGGATCAACTGCGGAGCGAGTATCTGTCTGAGACCTAATCGAAGTTCCAGTTTCATCGTTTTAACCTACTATCTGCATATTCATTCTTCCGCCTTTACCGGCGCAGAAAGCGCCTTTTAAGTAATGTCGGAAGCCAAGCTCTCGTGATTTATACCACCAGCCCAAATCGTTCAGTAATCAGACATCCTCTTTCCACGTCAATTCAGCCGGAATTTTTCTCCAAGGTAGATTTTACGTGCCTCGGCGTCATTGGCCAGAAACTCCGACGTACCGGATTTGAGAATCTTACCGTCACACATGATATACGCACGATCGCAGATCGAGAGTGTTTCGCGAACATTGTGATCGGTAATCAGAACCCCAAGCTTCTTGGCGACCAGGCGCTTGATTATCTTTTGAATATCCTCTACCGCAATCGGATCGATACCGGCGAACGGTTCGTCCAGCAGCATAAATTTCGGCTCATTAACAAGGGCGCGGGTAATCTCAACCCGGCGACGCTCGCCACCGCTGAGAGTATAGGCCATGTTCTTTCTGAGGTCCATCAGGTCCAACTCCTCCAGGAGTTCCTGCAGTCTCTGCTTGCGTCGCTTGCGACTCATTTTCCGGAACTGCAGAATGGACATGATGTTGTCCTCGACCGTCATCTTGCGAAAGACCGAAGCCTCCTGGGCGAGATACCCGATCCCGGCGGCGGCTCGCTTGTACATCGCCAGCCGGCTGATGTTGCGGTCACCCAGGAACACCTTCCCCTTATCAGGACGAACAAACCCGATGATCATGTAGAACGTAGTCGTCTTTCCGGCGCCGTTGGGTCCAAGCAACCCCACTACCTCTCCGGGCTCAATGTTCATCGTGACCTCGTCGACGACAGCCCGTTTTCGGTAGTATTTAACTAATCTGTCCGAAGTCAATGTGTCCATACTCGAATATAAGGGCAACAAACACTGAAACCAAACAATTTTCTCAGCCAAGCACAGTTTTTGCTATACCCAAACCCTTCCGATAGTGGGAAATAATGGCTTGCTCGTCTGTATAAAAGTATTAACTTCAATAACCGAAATGAGTTAAGGACATACTTCAGTAGTCGAAAAGGATGCTAACATATGAGAAAAGCTCTGATCTTAAGCTTGATTGTCGCCCTCATCGCAGCGTGCAGCCAGACACCCCAACAGAAAATGCAGTCGCTATACACCACCGCCGAGGAACAGATAGACCAATACCAATTTGAAAAGGCCAGGATCACCATCGACGAAATGGGCGAACTTGATCCGGGGAGCCCCTATATTCCGTATTGTACCGGCCTGATTCACGAACGTCAACTTAGCTATCAGGACGCGGTGCATGACTATATGCTGGTTGGGACCGTTGACCCCGCCTTTGGGCCTGCTCTTGAGGGGATCTGTCGGGCCTTCTCACGCCTGGGAGAGTATACAAATGCAACGCGAGCGGCCTCAGAAAATGCTCAGCAACGGCCGAGCGACCCCGAAGCACGGTTGTTGCTGGCCCGGGCCATGATCGGACTCGGTCAGTATCGTGGCGCCGAGCGGGAAATCAAAAAGGCGCAAGAACTGGGCTTCTCGTCAGCTATTGCTGACCTCATGACGGCCAGAGTTTACCATCTCCGCAACGAAATCGATTCGGCTCGAAACAATCGTGAGCGAGTGATGGCCAACCCTCAAGAGTCCGCAGATTTTCTGATGGGTGCAGCCGATCTGTACGAGATTGTGGGTCTGATTGATTCAGCTATATCTTTCAGCCATCGCGCTCTGGAAAGCCGACCCGCCGACCATGACCTTCTGCTGGATCACTTTTTCCGCTGCATCAGGGTCAGATACTTCTTCGAGGCCCGGCAAGCGATAGCTCGTATCGAAGCCGCTGACGGCGGCGAAGTGGTGCGAGCGGGCATGTGGCTGCACTACTATCGCGCCACCGGCGAGCATTCCAAGGCCAAGAAGGCCTCCTCCGATTACCGGAGACTGACCGATGGTTCAATCATGTCCGTGTCCCTCGATATTTTGGCTCGCGCCGAGAGTTCCGACTTTCTGTCGGCCGGCCATGACATGAGCATATTACAACTGCGCCTGAAGGAGGAGGGGTTTCTCCCCGAGTTCTATGACTACATGGCTTACACCTTGCAGGTTAACAGCCCCGAAATAACCTCGGGTGCAGAAAATATGGATTTGTTGCTGCAATTGTCGGCCGAATACGCCAATGCACTGGAGGTCAAACTCCGCATTGCGCATCTGATGCACAAGATCGGGGATTTCGATGGCTATAAAGAGTTCATAACCCTGCTGGAGGAGTACCATCGTTCTCAGCCTGATTGGCTTACCGGAATTGCCGACGTGAACGCCGGACTGATCATAAGGAAATACGACCAGGCCGAACGACTCTACACCCGAGCTTTGGAATTGAACCGCTGGTATCGGCCGGCTTTTGAGAACTATGTAGCGATGCAGCGAGCGCGCCGGCTGTCCACAGAGGCCCTGGATCTCTTTGAGCAATACCCTCATTTCTCAGAACTCTACCCGGCCATCAGGCTGCTTAAGGCTTTGGTGTTGGTTGAGAACAATCGTCTTGATGAAGCCCAGACGACGCTGATGAGCGGGGCTCGGTTGATCAGCGGAGATCTGACGGCTATCGAGAAGTATCTCGATATCATGAAAAGACGTGGGGAACTTGACAGGGTCGATCCGATTATCGATTGGCTCAGGGCAAACACTTCCAACGCCGATGCCCTGGGGCTTGCGGCCGTCTGGGAGTGTGAGCGCGGGCGGTATCAAAACGGACTTGATCTGACCGAACAGTCCCTGGCTATCGACCCTGACAACGTCACCGTTCATGCCGTCAAAGCCTGGGCTATGCACGGACTGGATCAGCGGGGCGAGGCCTTCGACTTGTTCGAGGAGAACCACCGGCGCGATCGCGATAATGTCGCCAACAACGTATACTATTCGAAACTGCTTGCCTCTGACAAGATGGACCTTAACCGGGCCAGCAATATCGCCCGCGCGGCCACTTACGACGGCATGGGCGATCTTGACGTATGGATGAATCTTTGCTACGTCTATTTCCAGGCGGAGCGTTATGACTTGTCGCGGGGTGAAGCTACCAAAGCGTCCCGGTCTTTCCCCTATTCGCCCGAACCGCATTTCTGGATCGGAATGGCCAATTATATGGAAGACAATCCCGATGCGAAAGAGAACCTTCAGAAGTCTGTCATGCTGGGTCTGGTCGGCGACCAGCTCAAGCAAGCTCAAGAGGCGCTGGCCAAACTGTGATTGCTAGCCTTAAGTACGCCCGGCAGGTGGGAAATGCTGCATGGCGCCGCCGCGCGGATGGTGAGTGATGTCCAGGCAACCGGGGAGTGTTCTGGTCACGGGCGGCGCCGGGTATATCGGATCGCATCTAATCGGTCTGCTGTTGAATCAGGGATACGGCGTGCGAGTACTGGACAACCTGACCTTCGGCGGCCAGGGACTTCTGTCGTATCTGACCCACGCACAGTTTGAGTTCCAGCACGGCGATCTTCGCAAGGAGGAAGACGTGCACGCCGCTGTCATTGGTATTGACAGTATCGTGCATCTGGCTGCGATCGTGGGCGACCCGGCCTGTCGAAAGGAACCGGATCTGGCGCGCGAGGTAAATCAAACCGCCTCTGAGATGCTCTGCTCCGTCGCGGTCCAAAGCGGTGTAAAGCGATTTGTCTTCGCCTCGACTTGCAGCAACTATGGCCGGATGGATACCAACGATTCCTTTGTCGATGAAACCTCCCCGTTGAGACCGGTGTCGCTCTACGCCGAACTCAAGGTCGGGTTTGAGAAGTATCTTCTTATGGCACACAGCGCTGACTTCACACCGACCGTGCTTCGTTTCGCCACCGCCTATGGACTCTCGCCGCGTCCGCGGTTCGACCTGACCGTCAACGAGTTCACGCGTGAGTTGACTTTGTCGCGGCGACTGGAAGTGTACGGGCGGCAGTTCTGGCGACCGTACGCTCATGCTCGCGACCTGGCGGCCGCCTGTGTTACGGTGCTGGAAACTGAGACCGAGAAGGTCGCGGGCCAGGCTTTCAACATCGGCGGAAACGATGAGAACTATCAGAAAGAGAGTCTCGTCGCCATGATCATCAAGGAATTGGGCGCCGAAGGCAATGATGTCGTTTACGTACAGCGCGATGAAGACCCGCGCGACTACCGCGTCAACTTCGACAAAGCGCAGCGACAGTTGGGATTTGAGTTGAGCCGGAGCGTGAGCGATGGCATCCGTGAGATTATCGGCGCTATCAAATCGGGGATCATCGTTGACCCCGACAGTGAAATGTTTCGCAATGCATGAGGAAACGTTCGGTGGCTTTAACGTGTCGTAAAACCGTGAGAAGGACCTCGTAATGGAAGCAGCCGTTCTGGCCGGCGGCCAGGGTACACGCCTTTTGCCGCTGACGG
>CBDUZQ010000005.1:0-21197 GCA_965371755.1 uncultured bacterium | reverse complement strand
ATTCCATAGCCACCGACTTGCGACCTTTGAGGATGAGAGTCAATTCTTTCTCCATAGCACGGTAGCCCGAGAACGGTATCAGCGTGCCGGGCAGATGCTGAAACTTGGCCTTCTCAATCTCCGGCACTAAGCCGACCGGCGTGCCCTCGACGGGTATAAAATAGAATGAACGTCGCGTCAACACACCCGTGAGTGCCAACATTTCAACGGCGACACTGTTGCGAGCATGAAAATCAGCCATCAACCAGCCGTCAAGCTGATGCTCCTTGAGATATCCTTGAATCTGTCCAATATCCATTATATCGGTCCTCGATTTTGGTTGAACTGGAATTATAGTGACCCGGGGTTCCTTTGTCACACGATATTTGCACAGAATGATCGGCTACGCACGTCACGAGTGAATCCGGTCACAGAGAAAGTTGCAACCCATCGTGCGCTATCCTCAGATTGCTGACTCCCGCCTTTTGGGCCATCTGCTCGACCGTGGCCGTTTCGTTCGCATCGCCCAAATGGGAGATGATGAACTCGCCAACTGACGAAGTGGGCGCGAAATCAAAGAACTGCTCAAGGTCGACATGAGTCAACTCCAGCACGGCGTAGTCAACGTCATTAAGATGTGGTCTGACGTCGGCGAAATCTTTGACGTCTGCCGAATAGAAAAGGCACTTCGTGCTCCCACCCGACGATGCCGGAACCTCAATGCGAAACGAGTGGCATTGCATCTTATTGGCAAGCTGCAGGTCTCCGACGTACTCAGCGTAACCCTGCAAATGTCGATTGCCAATGGCCTTCAGCGTGAAGCCATTCTCAAACACGAAGCCATCAGTATAGCCGTGAAGGTTGAGTTCAAACGGCAGCTTCTCGGGAATAACATAGACAGCCGGGAGGAATGCACGAAACGGCTCAACAAACTCTTCAGGAAGATAAACATCCAACGGGTCCCTTCGGCCCGTCAGATAGACCATCTGGATGAACAGCGGCAACTCGCAACAGTGATCGGGATGGGTGTGACTGACAAACACGCGGTCAACATCGAGCGGATCGAAGCCACAGCGCAAGAACGACGAAGTCACCCCGCCACCACAATCGATCAGGGTCAGGTCACTGTCGACATTCAGCAGGTACCCGGCGCAGGCTCGGTCGGCTTGCGGCATCCCTGAGGAAGAACCGAGGATGGTGAAGGAAGACTGCATAATCTAATGTCACTGACAACGGTTTCTCAGTTGTCACTGTGCTCTCTGTTAAGAAGGTTGTAGCGTCGCATGAAGGGAGCGAAAGAATCCTTAATCCCCTCACTCATTTGCATTACTTCGCCGAATGCCTTTACTAACGTTGATTCGTCCTCGTGGCCTCTCCGCATAGCTTTCAAAGACAGTGTCAAGAGACCTGTTACCCGTTCTCGAATATTGTCAGGCAGATAGAACTGGTTCTTTTCAAGAAAGGAGTTCGCCTCCATGAGTTCTTTCACCAACTCTTTCTTGCGCTCAGCGTTGGCCAAGCTATACGCTTGTGTCGTGAGGTTGATTCGCTGTAACTGGTAGTATGACTGCGCAAGAGCATCAATGGCCTTCGTGGACACCATCTTAGTCAACTCGAACTTCCGCCCCCTTTCCCGATCCCGCTGTTCCATTTCCTTCAGTCGTTTGCTAAACCTAAACGTAACCACTGGAACTAGCACCGCAACAGCCGCAGTAACAACAACCTGCACCATCAGCAACCAGAACTGTGAACTATCCATGTTGTTTCCCCCAATCCGTTTTATTGACTATCCGAATAAACTTTCGATCCGCTCCAGCGCTTCCTCGCAGTCGGCGCGGGTGATATCAAGATGCGGCACCATCCGAATCTCGTGTGGTCCGAATGGCACGGCCAGGACATTAATGTCCTTCAACTTCTCAACAAATCTCATCGAATCCCGATCACCAGTCAACTTTGCTACGACGATATTGGTCTCAACCCTCGACAGGTCAACATCGAAGGAACTTAGCTTGCTCAACCCCTCGGCCAGCAGCCGGGCGTTGGCATGGTCCTCGGCCAGTCGTTCCATATTGTGCTGCAACGCGTACAGGCCACCGGCGGCGATAATCCCCACCTGCCGCATGGCCCCGCCAAACAGCTTGCGCTCGCGACGACATCGCTCGATAAATTCAGCCGAGCCCAAGATGACCGACCCAACCGGCGCACCGAGACCTTTGGACAAACAGACCGACACCGAGTCGAACGGTTGCGTCAACTCCGGCAGCGACATGCCAGTTGCGATGTGAGCATTCCAAATGCGGGCGCCATCGAGATGCAGGATCAAGCCGAACTCATCGCAGACCTCGCGCACTTTCAGAATCTCGTCCTGCGGGAGAATCGTCCCGCCGTGACGGTTGTGCGTGTTTTCCAGCGTCACCAGTTTAGTCAGGGGACAGTGGAGATTGATCGGGCGAACGTTGGCGCGGACCATCTCAGCGGTGACCATGCCGCGCTCGGTGGTGAGGAGATTCACCAGCAACCCGGCGTGGACGACCGGCCCGGCAACTTCGTAATTGACAACGTGGCACTCCCGCTCACACAATAATTCCCATCCGGGTTGAGCGTGAGCTTTCAGGCAAATCTGATTGCCCATCGTACCCGACGCTACATACAGCGCCGCCTCCCGCTCGAACAGCGCCGCGACGTAGCGCTCCAGTTCGTTGACGGTGGGGTCATCGCCGAATACGTCGTCGCCAACTTCGGCGGTCGCCATGGCCTGACGCATCTCGGGACTTGGTTTAGTGACAGTGTCACTGCGGAGATCGATTGTTTTCATGGAAATGAATATAGGCAAAAGGAACTTCATATACAAGCCGGCGGGCAAGCCCGTCTTTCGAGCTTTGCGTGCTGTTTTCCGACACGTCAATGGCAGGCGGCCAGGTTCCAGTGGAATCGAGGGAGAATGTCACTCCCACACACGTTTGAGGGCGCCACCCGGTTGGTTGGAGCATGTTGAGGCTGTTCCTGCACAAACAAAAAAAGGCCGCCCGTTAAGGCGGCCTGGTGATTCGGGAATCAGAGGAAGTCTACTGTGCCGGCGTGACATTCAAAGCCTGGCGACCTTTGTCGGAGTCAGTCACCTCGAAAATGACAGACTGACCGGCCTTGAGCGTCTTGTAGCCATCCATTTTGATGGCGGTGTAGTGCACATAGACATTATCGTTTGAATCTTCCGAGGAAATGAAACCCCACCCTTTTAAGTCGTTGAAGTACTTAACCTTTCCCTTGGACATCAACATCCTCCATAAATGGAGTCAACGATTTTTACCCGTCTCATTATATTATACGCGAGAGATCGCTCAGCGGCAACAAAAAGTTTGATTTGAATCAGAAATTGAGCAAAAGAGAACCGGCCAGAGTCATGGCCAAGCCGGAAAGTATGGGCACGGTCACGTTATCGTCGATACCGAACGGCAGCGCCTCAGCGACCGCCGCGACCACCGCGCCGATCACCGCCACCGGCCACGTCAGTCCCGGCGTACAAACGGCTACGGCCAGGGTCCCGGCCAGGCAGGCGGCCGAGCCTTCCCACGACTTGCCACCGAAAAACCGATGACGGCCGAACTTGCGCCCCACAAGAGCAGCCAGCGTGTCCCCAACGATGATAAAGGCCAGGGCCGCAATGGCAACTGGCTTGTCGAACAGAGCCACCGTCAGACATGTCGTGGTCAGAATGTAAAAAGCACCGGTAAAATCGCCCTGCTTCTCATGAGGACGAATCATCCCTCCGAAGAGCCGCCCGAAGCCTTGTTGCCACAAGGCCCATCCTCTCAAACGCGACACATCGGCAAGTACTACGACCAACGTGATCGGGACCATTATCGAAAGCATATCAACCTTAGTGAGTTGCAGGAAATAGTACCCGCCCGGAATGACCAGCGCAAACATGTGAGTACTCTTGCGCCACAATTCCTGTGTGAAGCTGATTTGTTGTCGGACCGTTATGTCGTCGGTCATGGTTTTGACGATCGGTATTCCAGTGGCTTGAAGTGAAGAGGTCGTAGTTTGCCGGGGAACTCCACCTGGAAGCGATCATACAGACGATCACGATACTGCTCGAACACCACTTGACCATGTTGTCGGCGGAGAATCGGCACTATCCCCATAGAGGCTCGCGAAAAATCGATAGCGTTCTGACGGCTAACCACTTTCACAACATGGTAGCCAAACTCGGTCTTGACCGGAGACGAAACATCCCCCACTGGTGTCATGAGCGCTGCGTTATACAATTCGTCCGGAACTTCGCCCGGTCCGACGCGGCCCAGGTTGGCCAATTCCGCGCGGATATCCGGCTCGCCCGGATAGTATTCACGGGCCAACTCCAGGAAATCCGTACCAGCCATCGCCTGGTCTCGCAGAAACTCAGCGAACGAAGAATCCTCGGCAATAATATGCTGTATCTCCATCGGTTTCTCGATTGTGAATCGGTCGATGTGTTCATCGTAGTATTGCCGCACCAGGCTGTCGTCCGGTCGCCAGGTATGGTCGTATCGGTCGGTTTCGTACACTGATTTCGAGTAAACATGGCGAAAGTACGCCTCCTTCTCAACCGCCACCGGAAGAGTATCACATCGGAAGGCGCGGGCAGACTGGATCATGAGGATCTTGTCGGCCAGGACCGCAATCATTTCCTTCTTCATTTCGACCGTAGTGTTGTCTATTCGGTTATTGCTCCGCCAGGTTTCTTCGTGGGTGCGTAGCTGGTTGAAATCGATGGTGTCGGTACCGTTTACTATCGCCGCCCAAACCGGGCGTTCGACCAGATAGACGTTGGTATCCAGAATGGCCTCATTGTAGACAATCGCCATCGGTAAGTTTCTCAAGGAGTCCACCAACGGAGCTCCGATTTCATTGGTAATGGTATTTTTCAAGTCCTGCGTCGCCACCCGGTAACCGGTACTGTCAAAAGGCGGAATTCCCTCCGGCATGTGTCGCGACACCAGAATGATATGCCAGCCATCGGGGTCCTGATACGGTTGAGATACTTCGCCTTCCGGCAGTGAGAAAGCAACCGAGTCAAACGGGTGGAGATAAATGCCGCGCTCGGTCCAGCCGACGTAGCCGCCACTCCGGCCGGTAAACTGATCATGCGAATACTCTTGCGCCACCTCCTCAAACGACATGCCGACATCTACCAACCGCCTGATCTGGTGTGCGTATTCTTCCATTTCGGTATCAAACTGCGCCTGCTCCAATGACCTGAAATGGAGTGAATCCTTGCTGAGTTTGAGACCGATCGGGGAGATCAGGATGTGAAACAGCATCACCTGTTCCTTGATCGAGAAAAGATCCGGACGGCTATGGTAGAACTCAAACACATCTGCCGAGTCAAACGACACCTTCTGGTATACTTCCTGGTCCAGGAAAGCCCGAATCAGGGCATTGTGGTATCTCATACGATACATGCGGTGATCGTTGTAGTGTTCGTCCAGTTTGACCGTAGCAGCAGCCAGCCCGGCCAGCGTATCACACAACATAGAATCCAGAATCAGCCTGGCATCGGACGCTGTCAACACTCCACCCAGCGGCAGAAGATCACTGTTCTTGATTGAATCGTACAGTTGTGGAAGCGTGACCTCAAACAGGGTGTCGACCCGCGCTACGACGTAGTCGTGATTATCGAGGTCATTTTCGTACACAATCGGCGGTGGGCCACAGGATACGGCCAGCAGACCGATCAGAATCAGAAAACTTGTATATTTCGTCGTAAACACAGGTACTCCATTCAGAAATTTAGAGCCGTCAAGATTATACAATTGGAAAGAAAAAACAAGCCCTAATGCCCGGATATTTCACGCTGAAGGGGATTTGACGACAGCCTGGCTGGCAGCAGGAGTAACGCGGCTGTCGCTCCGGTCGTCGGTATAGGTCGAAAACTCCAGGCGGAAGGTAGTCCCATAGTCGAGTTGGGAGTCGAAACTTATGTCCACCTTCATGGCGCTGCAGATGCGATGAACGATAGCCAGCCCCAGCCCCGTCCCCTGCTTCTTGGTTGAGAAGAACGGCTGATACACTTGCTTTGTGTGCTCTCCGGCGATGCCGGGTCCGTTGTCCTGTATATAAAGTTCGACCATGCGGCCTACCGGATCGACTACCAGCCGGAAGGTCAACTCATCTCCTTTTTCTTCCAACGCCTCCAGAGCGTTCACCGCCAGGTTCAAAAGAAGCTGTTTGATCAGGTCTTCATCACCGACAACATAGGCAATCGAGCCGTCGGACTCGAAATTGAGGCGGATGTTCCGGCGAAATGATGAATGATGATGCAATATCTGTAATACTTCGTTGATCAGATGGCAAAGCTCGACTTTGTTGTAGGCGGGTCGGTCGATACGAGCATACTGAAGGAACTCACTGAGGATCCGCGACAAGCGGTGTGATTCCTTGACGATGAGTTGCATGAGTCGGGCGTTTTCACCTTGCAGACGGAGCTCGTTGTTGAGCACCTCCACCGAGCCGGAAATAGCCGCCAGCGGGTTGCGAATCTCATGGGCTATGGAAGCCGACAGCTCGCCGACAGCAGCCAGACGATCAGCAGCGCGAACCTTCGATTCCATTCTCTTGGCGTCGGTGAGGTCGGAGAAGATTGCAATAACACCGCGCAACCCACCACCCTCGTCGGTGAGTATCGACGTCGAGAGACCCAGCGGGATCAGTTGCTGCTCGACCGTCCGAACGTTGATCTCTCGGCGCGGGTGACTGGCCACACATCGGAGCCCGTCGAGCAGATCAGAGGCCAGATCGGGCATGCGCTCGGCAAAGACTTCGTCGCAACGCATCCCCTTAACCTCTTCCTCACGGTAACCCAGTATTCGCTCGGCGGCCGGGTTGAAAAAAATTACGCGCCCACCGGCGTCGACAGTCAGCAGGCCACTGTTGAGGTGCCTGAGAATGTCGTCGGTCTCCAGTTGGGCCTGCTTGAGAGCACGGGAGGTGTCAGCCAACTGGCGATCACGCGTCTCCAACCGCTCGGCCAGGTAACCGGAGATGAAAGCAATCAGATAGAAGATGAGGAGGTGCAAAAAGATCGAATAGAAGACCGTATCCTGGGCCGAAACGATGTTCTTAAGGGCGTCGGGGAAAAACACCGGCTCCCCCGGCTCACTTGATTGTAACCAGATAATGAAAGTGTAGGCCAGCGAAACCAGCGATGCTACGACCAACGTGCCAACCAGGCGATAGGCTAATGCCGCTGAGACGATTGTCAGTAGAAACAGAGCCGAGAAAGGTGAGTTGATGCTGCCGGTGGTAAAGATTATCCCTGATTCAATGACGATTTCCAGTAGAAATTGCAGCGCAATGACGGACGCCGACATCATCCGGAGCTTCTGTCTGCGATCGAAAGCCAATAGGAGCGTGAAACCAAGCGTGAAAACCGAATAGAGAATAAGCGGCAGGTGCAAGAAACCAGGGTAGTCAATCCAGAACACCACCACCGCAAACAAGATCACAAACGTGACCAGTCGCAACGGCAAGAACCATCCGAGCCGCTTGAGTTGTGCCTGTTTTTCTCGGGTTTGCATCAATAACAAACGGCGCCGTTTGAGCGACGCCGTTCTGTACGATTTATGTTCTCGTATCGCTACGGCTTTGTGCCGTCAAATCTTACCGATAATATCGAACATCGGCAGATACATCGCTATCAGAATGCCGCCGATTATGATACCCATGAACACAATAATGATCGGCTCGATTATTGACGTCAAAGCCGACACGGCGTCATCTACTTCGTCGTCATAGAAGTCGGCGATCTTGGATAACATGTCATCGAGGCCACCGGTCTTCTCACCAACTGAAATCATCTGTGTCACCATCGGCGGGAAGACACCGGTTTCCTTGAGCGGTCCCGTGATCGTGTCACCCTCGGCAATCGCCACAACCGAATGATTGATGGCGTTAGCTACGACTAAATTGCCGGCCGTCTTGGCGGTGATCTCCAACGCATCGAGAATCGACACGCCAGAAGCTAACAGCGTGCTCAAGGTCCGAGTGAAACGGGCCACCGAAGACTTCCGCACCAGGTTTCCGAAGACCGGGGTCTTCAAGAGAATCTTGTCAAACGTCAAAGCACCGCCAGGTGTTCTCTTCCACCACAAGAACAGACCTGTCAGGCCGAGGGCGCCGAAGAAGAGATAGAGAAAATTGGACTGGAGGAAATGAGAGATAAGAAGAACGACCAGGGTCGGTGTTGGCAGTTCGGCGTTGAGGCCACCGAACATTTTGGCGAACACCGGTACGATAAAGGCCAACATCCCGATAGTTACGGCTGCGGCGACGAATGCCACCACCGACGGATAGATCATGGCTCCTTTGACCTTTCGAACCAGTTTGTCGGCTTTCTCCCGGTACAGAGCCAGACGAACCAAAATGGCGTCAAGGGCTCCGCCCAACTCGCCGGCCTCAACCATGTTGGTGTAGAGGGCGTCAAAAACCTTCGGATGTCTTGCCAGCGCTTCGCTCAGAGTCGCACCCCCCTGCACGCCCTCTTTGACCTGGTAGATGATCTTGGCCAGCTCCTTACTTTCGGTCTGAGCAGACAGAATATCCAGACACTGCACCATCGGCAAACCAGCCCCGATCATGGTGGCAAACTGCCGGGTGAACCGGGAAATATCGATCTTCCTGACGCCGGTGCCGAACCTGATCTGGATATCCGGCGCCTTCTTGCTGATTGACTTGACCAGAATGCGGTTCTGGCGGAGTACCCGTTCCAGGTCGCCCCGACTCTTGGCCTTCAATTCCCCCTGGACCGCCGCTCCCGCCAGCGTCTTACCCTTGTATACAAATATCGGCATCAGCTTCGTCCTTTCTCAAACCTGTCTCAGGGCATCAGGAAAACGCCGGTGACTTTTCCTGAGCCAGCATTTCGCTCAACTCCTGGGCGTTCGAACTGAAGGCCATAGCGTCCTGGACTGAAATCTTCCGAGCCCCGTAAAGCTCGGCCAACGACTGGTTCATGGTCTTCATGCCGTATTTCTGACCCGACTGGATCATCGAATATATCTGATGTACTTTATCGTCACGGATCAAGGCCCGAACGGCGGGGGTGGCCACGAGGATCTCCAGCGCCACCGTTCTGCCCCCACCGATTTTCGGAATCAGGGATTGTGAAATGATCGCCTGAATCGAGAACGACAGCGAGATGCGAATCTGTTCCTGCTGGTTGGTCGGAAATGAATCTACGATACGATTGATCGATTCCGCCGCCGAGTTCGTGTGCAGAGTACCGAAGGCCAGATGCCCGGTCTCGGCGATCGACAGCGCCGACTCAATCGTTTCCAAATCGCGCATCTCACCGATCAGAACGACGTCGGGGTCCTCCCGGAGCGCGTACTTCAGAGCCACGGCAAAAGAACTGGTATCGGAGTATACCTCACGCTGATTCACCAGCGCCATCTGGTGCCGGTGAAGATACTCGATCGGGTCTTCCACAGTGATAATGTGAACTGGTCTCTCTTTATTGATCTTGTCGATAATCGCCGCCAGCGTGGTCGATTTGCCCGAACCGGTGGGGCCGGTCACCAGAACCAGACCGCGTGGCAGTCTGGCGAATTCGGCGATCACTTTGGGCAAAGCCAATTCATCGAAGGTCTTAATCTCGTAAGGTATCTGCCTGAGGGCTACGGCGGCGTTGCCGCGCTGCATGAACATGTTGCAGCGAAAGCGGCTCAACGATTCGATACCGAAGGAGAAATCCAACTCAGAGTTCTGTTCGAACTTCAACTTCTGCTTCTCGTTGACCATCGCATAGGCGAGTTTCTTGATTTGGTCGCTGGTAAGCAAATCATGTTTTAGCCGCTGCAGTTTACCGTCGACACGCACCACCGGCGGTGATCCGACCGTCAGATGCAAGTCCGACGCATCCATCTTTACCATTTCTTCCAACAACTCACGTAAGGACGCCATTCGATTCTCCCGGCCTAAAACGTTATCACTGGCACCAACAGGTATCTTCTATATAGTATCGGCTTTTCAAGACCGATCTTGACCGGAAACCTCCGGTGAGCCCCAGTAAGTTGTTGGACAATTAGTGGTTACCGCCCCGACTAGGTTAAACCGAGGTGGTGACGGCGAAAACTTCGTCGATACTGACTTCCCCGGCCTTCATCTTTTCGACGGCGCACATACGAAGGCCGAACATCCCCTCATCAAGGGCAGTCTTGCGGATTTCAGTATCCGAGGACTTATTCAGAATGTGATTCTCTATGGCCGGTGAAACCGGCATCACCTCGAAAATAGCGGTCCGGCCGGACATCCCGGTCTCATTGCATTCGGCACAGCCGGTGCCCTTGAAGGCGCGAATGTTGCGCAACAATTCATCGGGCACACCGAGGCTTTCGACCTGCTCCTTGGTGAGGTTGACCTCTTCCTTGCAACTCTGACAGATCTTGCGCATCATTCTCTGGGCCATGATTAGCTTGGTCGCCGACGACACCAAATAGAACGGCACACCCATGTCCATAAGACGATTGATCGAAGACGGCGCGTCGTTGGTGTGCAGAGTTGAGAAAACTAAGTGCCCGGTGAGCGCCGCACGGATAGCTATCTCGGCCGTCTCGCCGTCACGAATCTCACCGACCATGACAATGTCGGGATCCTGCCGCAAGAACGATCGCAGCGCCGCGGCAAAGGTCAGGCCGATCGAGGATTTGACGGCTACCTGGTTGATGCCGTCAAAGTTAAACTCAACCGGATCCTCGGCGCTCATGATGTTCACATCGACAGTGTTGATCGTCTTAAGGGCCGAATACAAAGTGGTGGTCTTGCCGGAACCGGTTGGTCCCGTCACCAGGATAATGCCGAAAGGAAGATGGATGGCATCATTGAATTTGCTCAGGTCGGGTTTTCGGAAACCGAGCTTGGTCAGATCGACTTTGAGTGCCTGGGGATCGAGGATTCGCATCACCACTTTTTCCCCAAAGATAGTCGGCAGCACCGACACTCGCAGATCCACGGTGCGTCCCGCAATCTTGAGTTTGATCCGACCGTCCTGGGGCAGGCGTCGTTCGGAGATGTCAAGTTCGGCCATAATCTTGACCCGCGAGACAATAGCTCCCCGATACTTGAACGGAAGCGGCGCCATCTCCTTCAGATCGCCGTCGATGCGATAGCGCACCCGAATACGTTTCTCATAGGTCTCTATGTGAACGTCGGAGGCGCCCATGCGGATAGCATCCGCGAGTATGGAGTCGACCAGTTTGACCAGCGGCTTGTCCTGAATGGCGGAGAGCAGGTCGGATTCGCTCGGCCCTTCGTCCGTTGACACCACCTCCAGGTCGGGATCATCTTCCAGCCCTTTGACGATCTCGGAGAGACCACCGGCGTCGGTATAGAAAGCATCAATGGCTTTCTCAATGGCCCTTTCGGGAGAAATGACCGGTTGCACCGTGCAGCCGGTTATGAATTTGACGGCATCCAGGACATAGATGTTGTTGGGATCGCTGATGGCCACCAGCAGGGTGCGATTGAGCTTGCTGACGGCGATGACTTTGAACTTACGGGCAATATCCAGCGGTATAAGTTTGACGACCTCAGGATTAAGCTCGACATCGGACAGCCTGAGCGCACCAATTTTGAGATGTTTGCCAACGAAATTGGCAATCTCATCTTCCGACTCAGCCGCCCCGATCCTGACCAGGGCGGTCTGGAAGGTTTCTTGCTTTTCTTTTACCAGAGCTAGTGCTTCATCAACCTGTTCCGGCGTGATCTTGCCGGCCTTGACAAGCATTGCTCCCAGTTCCGCAGACATCTATCCTGCCCGTAAATTATCGCGGTTGCGGTTTACTAATGTCTTCTCGACGCCGACCCGTCCTCCCCGCACCAGACTAGTCCTGAAAAATATCGTCCAGTTTGTCCTGAGTCATGTCAGCGAATTCGTCGGAAATGCCGGGCTTTGCCCCAGAGGTGGACTTGGCCTTGACCTGCTCGAATATCCTGGCCAACTCGGTCGATGCTTCTCTGGCGTAGAGGCGAACCATACCGATAGTCGTACGGTCGTCAAAGACTACTACCAGGATCGACCTCTCGCCGACCAGCGACATGTGAATATGGTCCTTCTTACCCTGATGGAACAACACCGAAAACTCCTCTTCACCCACCAGCCGAGCGATCTCTCTGGTCGAAGCGAACGAACCGGCCAACAGCGCAGCCAGCGCGGTCGTGTCGAGCGAATGGGTAAAGCCCTGACGAGTAATAAGATGGCCATCCTTGTCCACTAACAAGGCGCACTTGGCCTCGGCCCCTTTCAGCATTTTGGACATGAGAGACTCGATCAGGTTAATCTCTTCTTCATAGATGATCAGTGTGTCGTCTGCCATTATGGCCTCCTGAGTACCTACTTGATTCCAAATAATCGCTTGAAGAAACCACGTTTCCTGCTCACACTTCTGCGTCTGAGCGGCGGCGCCATGCCGGGCGAAGACTTGCCGGACTGAGCCGCGCCGGTATCGGCGCTGGAATTCTTCAAGACACTTTTTTCGTATGAAAGTTCGGCCGACGATTCTTTCGGTGTCGGTGTGAAAGCAGTCGGCGTAATCTTCTTTGCCCCGGACCCCTCACAATCGCCGGGGAAAGGTCGCGAACTCGCCGGTTGGGAGTCATCTGCGCTGTCCGCGGCAGACTCCGGTATCCCGGACGACTCCGCGCTCTCAGTAGCCGCAGACGCTGTCGCCTGAGCATCAACCGGCGATGGATCAGCAGCTTCCGGTTTGCCCGGCGCCACTGGCGTTGGCCCCTGATGGGACGGTGATGCCGGCGTTGTCGCCACGGGATCGGATGGCTCTGTCGATACTGACGGACGCGATGTTGCCGCGACTTCCGGCTCTGTCGTGGGGTACGGTCGCGATGTGGAAGCAGTTGGCGCCGACATGACCGGTGTTGCCGCCGCAACCTTCGGCTGAGCCGTGGCCGCAGCAGTTTCGCTGGTCGCGGGCTGGGATCGCTTCCCGGCCGACTTGGCTTTGTCGAGCACCAGCTTGATGATCAACTTGAGAGTATCAAAGACACCGTTACCGATCGTGGCCGAGGCCTCGTAGTACGGCCAGCCTTTCGAGTTCAGCCTCTCTTCCAACTGAGCAACTGACATCACGCCGGGCAGATCCCGCTTGTTGTACTGAATCACGAGTGGCATCTCATCGAGGTTGTAGCCGTATTCCTCGAGGTTCTCCTGAAGGTTCATCAGCGACTCGATATTCTCATCGAGCTTATCCGGCTGGCTATCGGCCACGAAGACGACGCCGTCGACACCGCGAAGCACCAGCTTACGGGTGGCGTTGTAATAGACCTGTCCGGGCACAGTGTAAAGCTGAAACTTGGCTGCAAAACCGTTGATCGTGCCGATGTTGATCGGCAGAAAATCAAAGTAGAGAGTGCGGTCGGCCTCGGTAGCCAGCGAGATCAAATCACCGCGCGTATTCCCGGGCACTTTGGAATGCACGTACTGCAGGTTGGTAGTCTTACCGGAAAGTCCCGGTCCGTAGTAGACAATCTTGCAGCAGACTTCCCGTGAAGAATAGTTGATTGATACCATAACCTTCGTTCCCAGTCGCTAACCTATCAGATTTGCGGCTGTACTCAACTTGCCGATAGCATTATTCATTTCCAGTCGAATAAGCCCGATGTTCACCTGCTTCTCGGTCGTCACGACCAGAATACCTCTACCGGCATCTGCGAAAAACAGCTTACCGTTTTCGGCCTCAATAGTCACCTGCCTCAAGGGTTGCGTTTGGAGACGCTCCAGCGACTTCTGGATGTTGGAGGTGATCGAGGCAGCCAGCGCCCCAATGGTGTCGCCGTCGAAGCTGTCGTCGAGATCGGCGGCAATCACAATACCGTCACCTCCGACAACCATTGAGCCGGTGATACCTGATGTTTTATTAAGATCACTAAGCACTTGGTACATGGGTTCTCTCCGCCTTTTCGTAGAGCTTATCGCCGTACCGTTCGGCTACATATTTCTTTATTATTTCGAGCCCCTGGTTGATTCTGATATTCAGTAGATCATCGCTCTGCCATTCGGCCACCACCATCAGGGAGAAGGAGTTTCCGAGGGCAACGACGACACGTTTATCGGCCATCTCGATTCTCAGCTTTTGGGGTTCACCCCAGTGTCCGCGGCTCAGCACTGTTCTGTTAGCCTCCAGAAGAGACAGCGCATATGGCGCCCATTCTTCGCTGTTGATATTGTGCCGGCTAAACTGTCCCAGCAGAAGACCTTCATGATCGACCACCGCGGCCATCTGCACCGAGGCGTCACCCCCGATGTAGCGCACGGCGCGCTCGAATCCGTTGCCGCCGGCATCGGGGATCTCACTGTAAGTGTCAAAGGAGGCTGCCGGTACTGCTTCCGGCTCAGCCGATTTAGGTGTCTCAGGGGCGGCCAGACTCACACCGCGCGCACGCGAGACGCCGATCGATGTCCGACCCGCCTCAGTACTTGCCGTCGTCTTCGGTCGTGTCGGCCGCAGCGGCCGTCTCTGCGTCTCCGAAATCAGTTGGGTCCACAGGGGACGCAGAACAAAAGGCGCGGCTATCACATGTAACAGCAACGCCGGCAGATAACCCGAGGTACCTAGGGTGAGTGCAACCTTCACGTTCATGGCGTAGGCAACGGCGATCGCCAGCCCAAACAGCGCACCCAGACCCAGCCGGAACACGAAACAAACACCCGCCACCTGGACCAGTTGCATCAGTGTCACCCGACGACACAACACCCAGATCACCAGGCCGTAGAATACCAACTCGTACATGATGTTGATAAGCGACGGTTTGACCACCGAGGCGCCGAATTGCTCCGGGAACAAAATCAGCGGTACGATCAACAGCACCAGCGAATACAGTGCCGATTGACGGGCGATGCTTGAGCTAATCTCCATGACGACCCCTTCAGTTCCAACCCTGCTGCTTGAGCAGAGCATCTAATTTCATTCTCAAAGCACCCAGGTTACTCTTACTGTTGGCAACAAACAGAAACATGCCGGCATGGGCGCGCACGGTGTAGATAGTATGGTCCCCGGTTTCTACCAGGACCGTATGGACTTTGCCGAAACAACTATCTATCAGTGTCTGATCAAGTTTACGGCTAATCTCACAGCCGACAGCTCCGCAGACGTTGCGATCCATGCGCATAGTCCACTGTGACTTAACCACTAGTCCCTCAAGGTTGGCGAATAAGGCGCCGTCAACACCCGGCAAGGCGATTACCCACTGGAGTATCTGGTCGACATCCGGCGCCGCACCATCGTCAGCCTCGCTCGAGTCCATCGTTGTCGCCGGATCAGAGACCACGGTTTCATCATGACTCTCGGCGCCCACAGACACCGCGGAGGACGGTTGCACCGTGACCACCGGAGTTGCTTCGCCTACCATGGCAGCGTACCGCTGCGGAATCTGTCGGGCGATAGATAGCAGCTTGGTAATATGCCCACTGGCAGGATCGCTTTCGTGCAACTTCTTGAGTAGCTTAATAGCCGGCTGGAATTCTCCCTTGTAGATATGAATCTCCGCCAGCAACAACTCGGTCGCTCGGGTCCAACCATCGCACTCAGCCGCCTTGCGGGCCTCGATCTCGGCCCAATCGAATAACTGCCGGTCGAGATTGATCTTGGCCATGACAACATGGGCCGAGCCATAAGACGGGTGCACTTTCAGACCATTCTGGCAAATCCGAAACGCCTTCTCCAAATCTCCTTTGCGACGCAAGGCTTCAGCCAAAGCAGCGAAGATTTGTGAGTTGGGATCCTGATCCAGAATCTTCTGGCACTTGGCAACTCGACTGTCTATTTCAGAGGCACTGGGCACGATACAACTGTAACCATAAATTTAGTAATCTTTTACCATTACGGCGAATTCAATCAACCAGTAAGTATTGTTCTTACATGTGATTATGTCAACCTAAATCTGCTCTCAACTGAGGGTTCGACGAGCCTCGTGTACACCGTAGGCGAACAATCCAACCATGAGAACCAGCAGGAGCGGCACCACAAAACTCGGCAGGCTCACGAATTCGAAGGCCTGCAACAGCGCGGCTACCTGGGCCAGGGCCAGGACTATGAAGCCAACGACAAACAACTGCCAGCTCTTGAGGAGGAATCCGCCTCGAACCAGGTCGGTCACGCGAAAGGCGCCCACCAGACCGAACACGGCTACGGCCAGCACCACCAGATTGAAAATAGTCGGTGGGTTCGTAATCACAGCCAGATTGGCCGCATGGGCCGCCGGACTGAAAAGGAGTATCAAACCCGCGGGAATAGCTACATAACGTCTCATATTCAACCTCACTTAACCTCTTACCAACTTAACTACCTTGTCCGCCCGCCGAAGCGTCCGATAGAAATCCTCATCAAGGCCATACCGCTTCACCAACTCGCGACGAGACGACAAGGGTCCGGATATCTCCTTCTTGACGCTACCAGCGGCCTGGCGGAAAGTCCCCCGGCCCAGCAGGCTAAAAACGTATGCCAGTTGTTCACTGAGCATAGTCTCCAGACCAGCCATCAGTTGATGATAGCGGATGTTCGGCGGCAAAGCCCTCACCGCGGTAAGAAACTTATCCAGGGTCGGTTGCAACTCCGAAGACAGGTCAAAACCCGGGAAGAAATTCAGCAAACCGCCGCGATACTGGGCTGAGAACTGGGCCAGACAGGTGTTGCCTTCACCGACGACCGCTTCCACCACCGAACGGATTCGGAAGAAGCTCCGGTTGTAAAGGTGAAACACTATCGTCAACAGGACTTCCTCTTCGTCCTCTTTTTCCACCTCTTCCTCAGCCCGCGAGCCGACCGCTTCCACCAGCTTCTGGTTCATGAGCCGGTGAATAGACCGACAGGTGACGAACTCCCCCATAGGCGAGAGATTTATCAGGTCGGGGACGGTGCGCTCGCCGTCGATCAGCGCCAGGATGCGGAACTCATCCATCGACAACCTGATCTCATCGCGATTGGTTTTCGGTGACGCCACCACGTCCAACAGAGCGTCATCGGAGGGCAGAACCTTTTGAATCTCCATCCACTCATCGATACGCCGAGTGCCCTCCATGATCACGTTCATGGTGTTCATCTCGACCGTGAAGGGGGCGTTTTTCGGTTTGGCTTCCTCGTGGAAAACGAAGTCCCCCTCCCGCCAACTGAAAAGATTGTAGACGATCTCTTCGATCTGCAGTTTGAGGCACTCGCCTATCTCATGCTTATCAAACAGACCCATGTCGATCAGGGTCGTACCCAACTGACGTCCGGTCTGCTTGTGGAGGGTGATCGCGCGCTCGAGATTGCCTTTCGATATCTTCCCGCGCCGAAGCAACATGTTGCCCAGGAGATCTTCGGTGCTGTTGATAGATGAAGCGTAGATGATGTTGCCATCTTTGAAAGCCACCTCTTTCTGTCGGGTGGTTGTCTTCGCTTCCAAAACGCCGGTCTTTTTCCCGGTAGCCAATAGCTGCAATATATCCGGGAAGGAAACCGTTTTGAGATTACCGGACAGACTCAATTTATCTCCCTCTGGAATCAGGTACACCAATAACAACCCGCACTTCGGGTACTTCTCTTAGATTATCGGGCGAATCGATGGATACCTTAAGACCAATTTCAGATCCCTGATACTACCCGAATGGCTTGTGATGGTTGATCTTGCAACTGTAACCTGATCCCCCCCAAGCGACTCAGGTCGATAAAGTAGTCCGGATTGACCGACGTTGTCCGGAGAGTGCCATCGAGCCTCCCCCGGGCCGCTGATCTGCTGACTCCGGCGGCTATAAGATAACCGGCGCCAGCTTGCCGCAATTGGTCATAGATCGACGCCGGAAGGTCGATCGAACGGCCGATTACCAGGACGTCAGGAGGCTGCGACATCAAACGCTCCAGGACTCGTTGATCCGGATAGTCCACAAACATGATCCGCGCCGAACCGACCGTCAGTTCAGCCCCCTCACCGCCAACGCGCCAACCGTCCCTTAGCGGTTCGGCGAACTTGATGGGGCCGGAGAAGTACACTGTGCTCAGACTGTCGAAGGGTGTACCCATCGAACCTGCGACATCGGTAAAGGCCGCCTTGTTATCAGCACGGACATAGAGATGCTCGACCTCGTACTCTGACGCCAGGCGCAGAAGGTCGTCAATCGCCCAGAACTCGGCGGATAAAATGACCAAGTTGTTGAGCTTGCCAACATCCAAAGCGACCAGCGCGGGCGCGAGGATCTTCTCATCGATCTGGTAGGACCTTCCGGAGACGCCGGTGATGATCATGTCGGCGGCGGCGCTGTTCGGACGCTTGAGAACAGAGCAGACCCCTCCCGGAATCTTGAGGAGATGCAGATTGTCACACCTCGGAGCACCGCCAAGCTGCAGCACCAGGGCCAGATTGACCAACAGGAGGAGACCGATCACGAGAATCCGACGCCAGCGAAGGCTCCTCAGGGCCGGTGCTCCCGCCCCAAGCGCGAAATATACAGCCACCGCTGCGATCAAAGACGGTTTGGCGACCTTCCAAACAGGAACGTGATCACCACCGAAGAAGGCAAGCAGATACAGAATCAGATTCATGTGCAGATTAAGCAGCGATCCGACCATCGCTCCCAATAGCGAGAAGATCAGATCAGCCACCAACAGACACAATGATGCGACGACCGCCAGCGAAACTAACGGCACAATCACCAGGTTGGCCAACGGAGAAATCAGCGGCACCCGCTGGAAATAAAAGGCAATCAACGGAGCCGAACATACTTGAGCGATCAGAGAAAACGTTGTCGGAAGAACCAGCCAACGATACCACCGTCGCCCATGGTAGCCGGCGAACAGTGCATGAATTCTCGGCAGCAGATAGATTAGCCCCCAGGCGACCATAAAGGAAAGCTGGAAGCCGACTTGGTAAAGCTGAGCGGGATCATATAGCAGGATTATCAGAGCGGCTACCGCGATGACGTTATTGAGGTCGTACCGACGTTGCACCAAACCGGCCCCGATAATCAGCGACGCCATGATCGACGCCCTCACCACCGACGGCTCACCGTATGATACCAACGAAAAAGCGACAACCACTGCTAATAGCACAAACGCTCGATTCCAGCGTCTGAGGGCCAACGGTCGTAGCATAATGATCACGAAGGCGAGCACCAGAGCCACGTTGGAACCCGATACGGCCAAAAGGTGCAGGGTGCCGGAATCACGAAATCGCTGGTACACTTCAGGCGAGATGTTTCGGGTCTCGCCGATCAGGAAACCGGCCGCCAGCGAGGCGCCGTCATCACCGAGATGGCGATGGAAACTAGCCGTAATCTCACTGCGCAGCAGGTCTATCCAACTCAGGATGGTCGACCGGCCTTCGGTATTAATTCGAACATCGAGCAGGTTATTTAGGTAGACGACTCCGAACACCCCTTTCAGGTGAAGATAGCGTCGATAGTCAAAACCACCGGGCGAACTTCCTCCCTTGACGTCAAAAACACGACCCCGAAACTCAATCCGATCACCCCGCTGCAGGGCCGTTGTACTGTCGTGGACCTTCAGCAGGATAGCACCGTCAACCGCCCGCTCGACCGGCGGTCCGAGGGAGTCAACCCTGATCTTGATCTCGGTGCCGGAGCTCTTGAGCAGCGGCCAGTCGATCACCTCGCCAAAAATCTGGTAACGCTCGCCGTCGGTGACGAAGTTGGTGATGTGACCCGGCCCGATATCGTAATAGCGGATGCTGAAATGATAGCCCGAAAACGACAGCATGAACAGGCCGAACAGAAGAGATGCAGCTTTCGGTGACGAACGAAAGAGAGCAATGCCGATCAGGCACAGTACCAGGGCCGACAACAGATACCATTCAGCCGGCCATCGGGTCTGATCGGCCAGGACAATCCCCACCAGGACAAACAGCAGGTAGAATACAGCCGGGTACTTGCGACTCATTTATCCATTCGAAGGTTTTCTGCGTTTCAACAGACCGACCAGTTTGGTCACCTCGCGGACACGAAAAACGAAACAGAACAAAATATACAGCACCGCCGCTGCGGCCATAGGTATCACGAGATTGATAGCCCGATCAAGCACCTCTGACCCGGTCGGCTCGGGATGATACGGTAGTAGCCCAGCCACGTAAAACGCCAGAAGCGAGGCTATAAGAATCCGCACCAAATTCAATCCCAACCTGCCGGCGGCGATGTTCAACCCTTTGGTCGGGAGATAGTACACCAACAGCGCGAAATTGACCAGCCCGGCGATCGACGTAGCGGCGGCCAGCCCGGCGAAGTCCAGCATCTTGATGAGTGGATAGTACAGAGCCATGTTGATCGCAACCGCGACGACCGAAATCTGCATCGGACGTTTCGAATCACCGAACGCATAGAAGAACGGCACCGTCACCCGCACCCCCGCGAAGCCGATCAATCCGTAAGCGTAATGGCGCAACGCCAGCGCCGTGTTGGCGGCATGGGCATCGGTGAAAGCACCCCAACTGTAGATCAGTTCGATCATCGGCTTGCCCAATACCGCCAGACAGACGGCCGACGGCACCACCACGAACATGTTGAGATTGACGGTCTCGGAGAGAATCTTGTTGAGACCTGCGGTGTCTCGCCGGGCCACCAGCTCGGATACTCTCGGTAGAGCTACCGTACCAAGCGCCACGGCAAAAACTCCAAGCGGGAAGTGCATCAGTCGGTAAGAGTAATTGAGGTACGAAATCGATCCTTCCACCAGAAACGAGGCCAACAGGGTGCTGAGCAAAATATTGACCCGCCCGGCCGACATCCCGATAATCATCGGTGCGATCAGCCGCAGCACTTTCCTGAGGCTTTCATCGAAGAAGTCGAACCGCGGTCGCCAACGGTAGCCGATCTTGTAGAGAGCCGGCATCTGGATCCAAACCTGACAGGCGCCGCCGAGCACGACGCCCAAGGCCAGCGTGTATGCAGGCTGGTCGAAATACCGGTAGCCGACAACAACCGTCAGGACGATGCCAAGATTGAACATAGCCGGCGACAGCGCCGGTACGGCGAACCGTCCGAAAGAATTCAGCATCCCCATGATCAAAGCTGAAAGCGACACAAACAGCAGGTAGATCATCATAATCCGGGTGAGGTCGACAGTCAGGTCGAACTTGGGTGCATACTCGGTAAAACCGTTCGCGGTCACATAGATTAACACCGGCGCGGCGAAAATGCCCAGGAACACGATCAACCCGACTACCAGGAAGATCGCCGTGAT
>CBDUZQ010000004.1:0-21493 GCA_965371755.1 uncultured bacterium | reverse complement strand
GATCAGCCGATCAGTTCTTTGACCTTCTTGAGAAGACCCTCTTTGTCCACCGGCTTTTCAAAATAGCCATCCGGCGCCCGCATACCTTTCTTACGATCAAGGAAACTACGCAAATCCTGGGATATGCCGGTGATCATTATTACCGGAATATGCGAAAGCGCCTCATCGTCCAGCAGCTTGCGATACATCTTGAGGCCGGTCTCTTTTTCCATAGTGATGTCAAGCGTGATCAGATCGGGTTTCTCTGATTGGACCAACTCAAGACCCTGGATGCCGTCATAGGCGGCCACCGTGGTGTAACCGTGATCCTGGAAGAACACGCTCAACCATTCCACCATATCCGGTTCGTCTTCAACAATTAGTATCTTCTTGGGTTCGGCCATTTGAGGCTGTCCTTTCGCGTGCTATGATTGTTCGCTTTCCTGCTCTGCCACCTCCGGCTTCTTACGGGGCAGACTGACGATGAAGCGACTCCCTTTGCCTTCCTCGGATTCTATCTTGATTTCTCCGCCGTGCGCCTGAGCAATCTTGTTCGATATGAAAAGACCAAGACCGGTGCCACCGCCACCTTTGCTTGAGAAAAACAAGCTGAACGCTTTCTCCCGCGTCTCCTGGTCCATACCGATACCGTCATCGGTGACACGGAAAACAACCTGATCATCGGCGCCCTCCATTTCCAGACTGACTCGGTGAGTGTCTTTCTTCTTGTCCACACGGCAGGCGTCGACTGAGTTTTCAACAAGATTGACCAGCATGGATCTGACCGCCTGGGGATCGGCCTCAAATGATCCGATGTCATTGTCGGTTTGACAGTCGAAGGCGATACCAAGTTTGCCGGCTTTGTCGCCCATAATGCTGCAGATCTCTTCCATTATGGCTTTGCTCGACACCTCCTGCCACATCGGCTCGCGGTCCTTGGCATAGTAGAGGATATCCATAACCATCGAGCGGATTCGGTCGACGTTGCGCAACGCCATCTCCCAGCCCTGGTTGATGCGGTCGCGGTTGTCCTTTTCCAGGCCGGAGTTGACAAGGTAGATTCCACCGTCGAGACCGTTCAAGAGACCCTTGATACCATGGCTGATCGAACCGATGAGCAACCCGACCGAGGTCAGCTTGTCCTGCAATTGACGAATCTCGGTGATATTAGTGCTCATTTCAATGACCTGGTGGACCTCACCGTCGGTGTCGCGCAAGGGGGCCGTATGAACGAGAACGTTCATCCGTTCTTTGTCCTGAGAAGTGACCACTTCCTCGTGGACGCGCACCTCGCCGTCCTGGAATGTTTGCTGCACGATGCAGGGTTCGCATTCTGTTTTGCGATGTTTGTAGATTTCGTAGCACTTGTTGCCGTAGGAAGTGCCGAACGCTTCACGATGCATCCGATTGGCCGCAACGATATTGAGGTCACGATCCTGGATCGAGATAAAACAGGGCACTTCTTCAAACAGGAGTTGATGCCGCTGCTGACTTTCCCGGAGATGCCGGTGCAACAGTTTTATGTCGGTGATGTCGGTGGACATCTCCATTACTCTGTCGATCTCCCCCGACTCGTTGCGAATCGGCGTAGTGTAGACGATGACCCAGACCTCGCGTCCGTCCAGTGTCTTCACCTGCTCTTCGCTGTGGTGCGACTCGCCATCGCGAAACGATCGCTCTACCGGACAATTGTCGCATTTCTCGGGACGCTGCTTGTAAACCTGATAACAGTACCGACCCTCCCAGTCGCCGAAATGATCACGAAACCGCTGGTTAGTCTCGACCAGGCGCAAGTCTCGATCCTGCACCGAAAGGTAACAGGGCATCGAACTGAAATAGCTCTTGTAGATGTTATCCATCGGTCCTGCTATTGGTTCTTCTCCTGGCTAGCCGGGGTACTCTCGTGGGCAAGTTTCAGTATCTTGCGGATGTTCAACAAAAGCGTGTCCTCGGTGATGGGTTTGTCGACATACCCTTCCGGTGGGGTAACTGCGCGGTCGTAAATGAGTTTGCGAAGCTCGGGCTTGCCGGTGATGATACAGATCGGCAGGGACTTCAATTCAGCATCCCTGCGAATCTCTTCGAATATCTCGATCCCGGATTTGCCGGGCATGCTGATATCCAGTGTCATAATATCCGGCTTCTCTTTGCGGGCAACGTCAATCGCTTCCTCACCTGAGAAGGCTCGCAGTACCGTGGCGCCGTTGTCCTCCAGCACTGTTGAGACGAAGGTGACGAAATCGGGTTCGTCGTCGCAGACCAGAATCCGCTGACCTTCCAGACCCGCCGCCACCGGCACCGGCGGAACCTCGACCGGCTTCTTGAGGCGTTCAATCACCAACGCATTGGCCACCAGGTTGACACACTGCGTCACCTGCATGTCGAGCTTGTAGTGTTTGATCAGATCGTTCAACCCGTCGACGCAGTTGTGGCAGGTGGTAACGACAATCTTGGCCCCGGTTTCTTTCAATTGATCGGCCTTGACCTTGGCCGACTTCAACCGTTGCGGCGTGTACTCCGACATCGACATAGCGCCGCCGCCGCCGGTGCAGCAGAAGTTCTCCGCCCGATTGGGATACATCTCCCGAAAGTCGGTACAAACCAGCTTCAGCAACTCGCGCGGTTCCTCGGTCATGCCACAACTGCGACCATAGTTACAGGAATCGTGGAAAGTGACCGGGATGTTGTTCTTGCTTTTGTCGACCTTGATGCGACCCTCATGGATGTAGTTCAGCATGGTGTCGACAGCGCTTTCCATCTTGAAAGGTACATCGTACTGAGCCCAGTTGGGTCCTTCACACCGTGTCGAACGGAAACCGTGGCCGCATTCAGATATGACCAGCCTGCCTCCCTCCAACTCTTCAACTTTCTCATAAAGCCGCCGCGCCACCGCGCCGCCGAGATCGTCGTCACCGGAGAACAGACCGAAATTGGTCTGATCCCAGCCCTCGCTGGGCATGGTCCAGTCTGCATCGGCCTCATTGAAAATCAGCGCAGCGTCGGAAATCGTACGCGGATCGTACTTCACTTCGCGGGGATTGATAGCATAGACGATGTTAGCTTTTTGTTTGTCGATCGGAATACCTTCGACGTGATCGCCGTATTCCATCTTCATCTCGTCGGTCAGCCACTCGAGGGTGTCAAGATAGTCTTCCTTGAGCACGCCCATCTGGTTGCCGATTTCCCACTGGTCCTTGCTGACCACGGCCACGCCTTCGGGCATAACCCCAACCGAGACCAGCAGACCGCGAGCCATCCGGTTGAAAGTAGCGAAGTCGACACCCATGGGACAGTTGATAGTGCAACGTCGGCAGTTGGTGCATTTACCGAATACGGTGTCTTTCAGTTCCTCCAGATCCTCGTCGGTGTAGAGTGATTTGGCGCCGACCCAGCCGGGCAGGACGCGTCCGGTCCAGTCGTAGTGGGCCTTGAAGAACTTACGAATCTTGTCCGCTTTGTAGGCCGGGGCGTAGGTGGGATCGCCCGGGTTGGCCAGCACGTAGTGACACGACTCCGTGCAGTTGCCGCAGTGAACGCAGGCAATAAGCGAACTGACAACCTGCCGGTTCAGTTTCTTACCCATGCGTTCGATAACTTTTTGTGCTTTATATGATCTTGTTCTGGTGACCATTATTTTCTCCGTCAGTGGTTATTTCCAATCTCGCCGGTTACCCTCGCTGTGAAGCCTGTCTGATCGGGAAAACACCGCGGCGTCCCAGCGTCTTGCCCAGGAAATATCGGGTAAAGGGGTAATACAGATAATGAGAAATCTTGCTGAACGGCACGTACATGAGGAAGAACGCCGTCATGATGAAATAAGTCAGCATGATCCCCTCGCCCCCCGCGATTTCGTTAGGGACGGCAAAGAAGGCAAAACCAAACCAGACCGTCAGCAGCCATAATGAGAAATGATCATCGGGTGTGCTGATGGCACGTATGTACTTGCTGCCGATACGACGGATGATGCGCATCACGCCAACCAGACAGGCAGCTCCAATGACCACCTGCAGCACAAGCACAAGCATCGACGACTGAAGCAGGCTCGGTCCGTACGGGATAACAAACGACAAACCGATCGCCGCTACCACGCCCAGGTGAAAGATCACAAATTGAAGGTAGAGAAATGGTTTGGTGCGGGTGCTTTCCATACCCCACGGCAGGGCGATGTTGGCCCAGGAGTAGAGAATGCTCAGGCGGGGTTTGACGGAACCTGTCCCGGTGGGCGCCTGTCGTTCCTTGCCGGCTTTGAACCGGGTCAACCAGTAAAGGCGCGCAAAATAGACCAGCGTCATGAAAATCAAGGCTACTTCCTGCAGGGTGCCTTCGGCGAAATATAATGTACTGCTCATGATGCTCTCCTCTACTTCCCGGCCAGAGCCGTCAGTTTCTTCTCGAACGGCTGGTATTCACGGTTGTCCATCAAAACCACGGCGACATCGGTAAGTTTGGTCTCGCCACCAAGGTATTCCTTGATGGTGCTGAGGGTAATCTCGGCCGAGGTCGGCAACGGCACGCCGTAGAAACCAGTCCCCATCGGCGGGAAGGCGATGGCTGCGATACCTTTTTCCTCGGCCGCCCGAAGCGCATTGACGATAGTCTCGCGCAGCTTATCCTCCAAACCCTCTTCCTGAAACTTCGGTCCCACGGCGTGGACAATGTGATTGGCTTTCATGTCACCGGCCGCCGTCACGACCGCTTCAGTGACTCGTTTGGTACCCAGGGTTTTGAGTTCTTCCTGGACGCTCGGTCCGCCGCGCATGCTGATAGCCGTTCCGTAACCGGAACCCAGGGCCAGATCCTCGGTGGCGTAATACACGAACGAGTCTATGTCCAGGTCGGTAATATCGCCCTTGACCAGGCGCATAGTGCTCTTTCCGACGCGCATACTATCGGTCATATGTCGATCTCCTCATCTGTTGTCAGTCGAGGTTCTTTCTTTTGTTCGACTTTGGGACGCAATTATGGACCTCCGATAAGCAAAGGGCTAAACTCTGGCCGCTCCGTCAATCATGTCCTTCAACAATTGCGTTGAAAACGGCTTGCTGATCCACCCAAATATCTCACCGTCGCGGCAATCGGTCACACGGGATGTCTTCGAAGTCAGGATAATCCGCGTAAATGGAATGCGGTCGTCGTTGACCAGGTGTTGGCAAATCTCACGAGTATGCGAAGTTCCAAACGAGCAGTCTACGACCACATAGTCGGGGCGAAACTTGTCGATCGCCGCGGCGCAATCATACGCGCTGCCGGCAAACCTCAAGGCCAACTCGCCTGTTTCCTCGCCGTGCTTCAACCCCTCAGTCAAACGGCGATTTCGACTGACCACCAACACGCCGGTCCCGCGCTCCTTCATCAATCGGTAATACTCGCATTCAGTGCACGCCATCGGGCAGTGAAGATTGAGACGCTCAAACTGTTCGGGAACTTGTCGCAACTGATAGCAGCGACGGGCTCGACTGCGATAGGATACACAGTTTCTGCAACCCTCACTTATGGTGTCCCCATCAACTCCAAAGCTCCAACAGTACTGATAGACCGCCTGCTGTTCCGACCCGACTTTCACTTGCGAACCCCTGTCCGCCCTTGGCAAGAGTAACGCCAATGATTCTCTAGGGATTCGACAGTGTCCACCCGGTGTTCGATGCGAGCGCACTTTCCCTGCCTTCACCCACCTGAGGACAGTGTCTGGCGATACGGCCAAAAGCTCGGCCGCTTCCGAGGTGGTGTAGAAGTTCTTTACCGTCATGATTATATCATACTGATTTTTCTGACTTTTGTTAGAATGTAACTCAAGTTCGTCAGGCTGTCAATCCCCACTCTCAAAAAAAGTGAAAAATATCACATGTTTGTCTCTTGGTTAGATTCTCTCGCATCACTAACGACTTGTGGCAGATGACAATACAAAGATTTGCGGCTTATTCGACCCCATTATGTCCGGTATCATATAACCAGAGGTCTACGCATTTTAGTGGGAGTACATGGATCGACACAGGTTATATGTAGAAAGAACTGATTGCTGCAGATCGTGGGATCACGCCGTCGATAGCACCAAGGTAAAGACTCGACTATTCCACAAAAAACCCGCCGGCACGAAGCCGGCGGGTGTGAATAGCGAAATCAAAGGTGCTTACGGATGTTGCGGAGCTTCGCCGCCCATGAACATGTAGTCTACCATGTAGACCATGTCACTGATGTCGACGTTGCCGTCACCGTTGAGATCAGCGGTCAGAAGAATCTCCGGTGGCGGGCCGCCAGCAAACATCCATTCGACCATGAAGACCAGGTCGGCAATGTCGATCTGGCCGTCAAGGTTGAGATCACCAGAGGTGTGACCACAGTAGGTGAAGCCATCACCGGCTGAGATGGCGCCACCATCGTCAGTACCCTCAACATAGTAACTGCGTGGAGCGCAATCCCACATTAAACCTTCGTTGTACATCGCAGCAAAGTCGCTGAGATCGAAGGTCAGCTTGACGATCGGCCCCGTCAGACCCGGATAGGAGCCAACGGTTTCGCCTGTAGTCGCCAGGGAACCATTGATCGTGAACGAACCAAGATCAGGGTTGACCCAACCGAGGTCATCACCGATGTAGATGTATCCGTTCGGATCCACGCCATCGATGTCGTTCTCCATCATCGAACTGATCGGATCGGGTACCAGCACCATCGTATCGGGCGGTATCACCGTACCGATAGTCAGCGAAACCGGAACAGCCGTGGTGCCGCGACCATCGTGGGTGATCTGAAGGTCGGCAGAGTAAGTGCCGAGCTCAAGCTCGGTAGCATCGTACATTACCGTGATCGGCAGTGTACCACCGGCTGGAACGGTTCCGGTTTCCGGAGTCGCGCTCAGCCAGAGTACCGGACCTTCCGGACAGGTGAAGGTGATCCAGTAGTCGTTATTGGTGCCGCATGGATAGTCGTAGTAATCCAGGAAGCCCATGAAGATCCAATACTTACCGGGACCAACAGTCTTGGTCACGCTCTCGACAGTGTTGGGGGCACCAATCACGTACGGATCAATGGCCGAGGCCAAGGCGCAGTCAGAGGTGTCGACGGGACCAACGATGAACTCGAAGTTGGCGCTGGCTGTGATCGTCAGGTCAATCTGAGCATAGAGGGTCAGCTCGTACCAGTCGGTGTCGCGCGAGCCGCCGTCAGCCCAGGCGGTACCGCAGATGGTGTCGCCGCAGTTGACCGCCTCGAAGGCAGGCGTGGCCATGTTGCAGCCGCCGTTGGTGTCATCACCACAGGCTTCGTTCTCTGCGATGGCGCCAGGCGGGCACTCGAACGGATCGGGCTCTACGTACTCGTACATATCGAGCACGTAATCACCGTAGTCACCACCGTAACCGTCAATGACGATGTAGTAGGTGTTGCCACCGTAGAGCTGCAGTTCATACAGCGCTGAACGATAACCCGGACATGCGTCGTCGTTACAGGCGAACGGTGCACCCGGTGTGACAGTGTTCTCATAGAGATACAGCTTGGTGTCGTAACCGGACTCACAGAGGACGATATCGACAACGATATCGGCGCCGGGCGTATATGAGTAAACGACATCAGGTGAGGTCGAACCGCTGTACGGGCAAACCTCATCGTAGTCATCGACGTAACCGGCGGTCGTGCCGAGATCGTAGATCGGCAGAGCAGCGATAACGGTGGCTGTGCCGACATCTTCACCACCCTGCTTCTGTCCCGAAGGAACATTGGCAGGGCCGCTGTACTCCGGCTTCTCCGGCAGGTCAGTACCCATCTCGAAGTAAGGAACAGGGTTGGAGCTCTTCAGATTGTAGGTATAGCCAATCGAGAAGTTGATATCGCCGGGGCCGTCGGCGCCGAGGACCAACTCCGTGCTGCCCATGGAACCGGCCGGCTGGGTGCCGAAGTCAATCGATGTCGGATCAACCGTCAGCAGCGAAGGCGCATAACCAACCACGTGCAGTGTATACGGACCAACTGCGTCGTAACCCGGATCCTTCAGCACCGGGTAGTAGTAGGTACCGGCGGGAAGTTCTGCCCAGGTCATGGTCACGTTACCGTCACCACAGTCGCTGAAGTTATATGCCGCCGCAAACGTGAAGTCGCTACACGGGCAACCTATCGCCAGGTTCAACCAGGCGTTGCCCCAGGCCGGCGAGTTGGTGCAGTAGTCAAGAGTGACATCCATCTGCGTCGGCAGGGTGATGGCATGCCAGGTGTGGCCACCGGGGAAGCTGGCGCACTGGTTAGTGGCACAGGTGTTGTCGCCGGTGAAAGTCACGACGTTACCGTGGAGCAAGAGCTCCGGCGTCACGTCCTCGCAGTTATCGTTGTCAGGGGGTGGGCAATCGGCGACGCTGATATTCAGGATACCGTCACCGACGTTGCTGCTGTAGCCACCTACTTCGACAAGATAGGTGTTGCCGGACACAAACGGCAGATCAATCAGCTCAGACTGCACGCCGCAAGCATCGTCGTTACAGCCCATCATTGTGGCAGTGAACGGATCAACGCCGTCATAGACCGCCAGCTTGGTGTCGTAGGTGGAGCCACACAGGCTGACCACAGCGAGACCGGCTTCAGTCGCGGTGTAGCAGTACCAGCGGTTAGGTCCCCACATGCAGCCTTCGGGACCATCCAGCGTGTAGCCGATCGTAGTGAACGGCAGATCAACCACGTCACCGCTCAACTCGACGCAGTTCTCCCAGCTATCACCCTCTTCCTCACCACCAAATGGTGAGATAGTCAGGGTGAACTCCGGAATGCAGGTCGGGGACGGCCAAGTGTCGATCTGGATATAGTAGTAACCCGTCTCCAGGGTCATACCCAGCATCATGAGAGGGCCGCTGGATCCCGTAACGTAATCGATACAAGTAGCATCGGCATCCGGGCATTCATCGTCGAGCGACATTCCCAGCCAGGAGGATGACGAGTTTAGAACGATGTTGACATCGATAGGTCCGGCAACGTCGAGCATGTAAATCATGTCCTCGCCGCCGTCATACGAACCCAAACAGGTCTCGGAATAGTCATTGCCGCGACCGCAGGTGGTGTTGACGTCGATGAACTCGTCACTTCCGGCGCCTTCGACCATGTCGTCCGGCAGTTTAACCACGAACGGATCACCGCAGTTGTCGCCCGGGGTCTCCTCGACCACCTCAAAGATGATGTCGAATTCCGGGAGGCAATCGGGTGACGGCCAGGTGTCGACCATGATGTAATATGTGCCGGCCAGAAGGTCCAGGCCCATCATGCCGTGGATGCCGCTACCGGAGTTAGTGCTGAAGTCGATACAGGTAGCATCGGCGTCCGGGCACTCATCATCAAGAGAAATACCACTGTAGGTAAGGCCCTTGGGATCCAACTTAATGGACAGACCGGTGACATCTGTTGTCAGGGTCAGTTCCATGATGAAGTCTTCACCGCCATCATAGTAACCCAGGCAGGTCTCGGAGTACACGTTGCCCATGCCACAGGTAAGCAAACCGGCCTCAGTGTGAGGCAGGTCGCCGGAACCGAGTGACAGCGGGTAAGGATCACCACAGGAACCACCCGGAGGCAGCGGTGCACTCTCGTCGACGGTTATATCAAATGAGAACGGCTGCGCGATCTTGTCATCACCGGTGAAAACCGGGAAGTAGTAGATAGCCGGTCCGGGGAGACGATCCCACCAGATGTGTGGGTTGTCTTCCATGTCCGCGCAGGTCCACCATTCATAGCCGCTGCGCAGGATGTAATCCGGACAGTTGACCGGATCGGCATACAGAACCACACCAACCGTGGTCAGGCCGGGTACGGTGCCGCAGAAGTCGACGTCGATATCGTTCTCAGCATAAGGAGCCTCGAACACATACCAGACAGCGTTCCAATCCAGCACACCCGGGCAATCCAGGGTGGCGTTCTCAGTGCTGCCGGTAACGGTACACGGAGGGTAGATCTCCTCGGCGTTTTCCCAGTCGTCGTTATCCGGAACACTGGTGCACGGATGGTCGGTGCAGTTCAGGGCTCCATCCCAGTGACCACTGAGCGCATCACACTCAGCCTCGGTGATGTCGGCGCAGTCAAGGAATTCCGCGCCATAGCAGCAACGACCAACCGGCGGAGCGGCGTCGTTGATCGACATAGCATCGACCGAGAACTGTGCACCGTCATAGCCGGTGTACACGAACGCGATCAGAGCGTCGGTCGAACTCAGGTACGGTCCCAGATCGATCTGCTGGTTGTACCAGACCCAGCTCTCAAAGACACCTACCGTGTACTGATCCCACAGCCAGGTCCAGTTCGAGCCGTCGTCGGTCGAGATGAACACGGCCAGGGTACAGTTCGGGTTGGGATCGACCGACCAGTAATAGCTGCCGTTCCACCAGAACTCCAGCACCCAGGCGGCGCCGTCGGTGGTCAGGTCCAGCGGCGGGCTGATCAGCCACTCGTTCTGGTCGCCGCTGTAGGTGGCATCGTACAAACAGGTGGCGTAATACAGTCCCTCGTAAGGAGCGTAGTCACCCTGACCCCAGGTCTCTACGTTGTTCACGACCGTGGTCCAGTTAGTCGGTGGCACGCCGTCGTTAAAGCCCTCGGAATACATCTCAGCCAGCGGATGCATGTACTGAGCGGCTTCGCCGGCCTCCGGGGCCATACGAAGGGCGGGATCGTACTGAGCCGCCTTCGACAAGGCCAGACGCTCGGCTTCTTTTTGGTCAATCGTCGACTGGTCCGGAGTTACGTTCTCCTCAGGATCCTGATGGACCGGAGCCAGTTGTTCTTTCAAGTCAAAGTCTGCGCCATCACCTTCCGGTAGGGGCTGGATCGGCACCGGGTTATCGCTACCGATAACCACCAGGCCAAAGCCCATCACCAAGGCGGACACAGCCAAGACCTTGAACATTGTTGAAAGTTTTAGCATGTAATAACCTCTCTGCAGTAGTGCAGTAAGCTTGTGATTAGTGCTAGTTACTCGTAACGTGGTATCTGCTGATAAGTGATTCTGTTACTCTCTGGAACAGTTCCCGCTCAATGTCAGCAAGCATCGACCGGAATAGGATTACCTCATACATCTCTCCTTCGATTTGATTAAGTTGGTGGGTTCTTACAGTATGAATATCTCGATATGCTATTCCTCAGGTTTGGCCGCCTGGCGACGGTGCACATCCGATGAACACCCCTGCGTCGTTTACCGAGCGCCGGGCAGCATTGCAGACTCGTATCCTGATATTCTTTACTAATTTACAGCCGTTTTGCCTTATAGTCAAGGGCTTTTTTGGACCTCTTGGGAAAATATTGCCGAGCGGGGATACTCATTAAGCGGTTGCTCAATTTTCTAAAGGGAGTCAAGGAGTCAGTCTGAAGCGAAAGAAGAACAACGGCCACCCTCCAACCGAGCCATCCACAGTTACCGCCAACGCCCCTTAATAACCTGCACTACAACCACTTAAGTGTGCGAATACTAACGCAATGGCGTACCCTTGCTATTTGTGATGTTTCCGATCCATGCGGTTCACAGTAGATGATACTTTGAGTCTGGGAATCCGAACATTGATTTTATCGTGAAAGATAGCCCCCGTGAGATTGGCTGAAGCAGGCTTATTATAGCCTGATACGAATCCCACTTGACGCCGAAAAGAACAGAATCCTCTCCGGTACAATCGAGAAGCCTACGGTTTGGCCGACTGGCAGTTGGACACTGTAACCGGAAACTGTCAGGTTGTGATCTCGCCAGCTCAGCGATATGACGTAGTGGTTCCCCAGGTACTCACAGCCGATTACCTCTCCCTGGAAACCTTCCCGTTCATTAAGACGAATCGCTTCCGGTCTGATTCCTACTGTTACCGGATCGGAATCCGGAAGCTGCGCGCCAATGGAGTGCTCGCATGCGAAGAGATCACAGGCTGCCCTGATGTTCTCACAACTGATCACATTCAATCGCGGTTGACCGATGAACTCGGCAACCATCAGACAGTCGGGATCTCGGTACAGTTGCTCCGGCGTGCCCACCTGCAACAGGCGACCATCGTGCAGGATAGCTATCCGGTCAGCCATCGTTAGAGCTTCGGTTTGATCGTGAGTGACATAGACGGTCGTTACGTTAAGTTCCTTCTGCAGCCTGACAATCTCCCGACGCATCCTGGTCCGCAGGTCAGCATCGAGATTAGACAGTGGTTCATCGAGAAGAAAGAGGTTCGGCTCTCGGATGATAGCGCGGCCGAGGGCCACTCGTTGGCGCTGACCGCCAGAGAGAGCGCTTGGTCTTTCCTGTATACGATCCCCCAGCCCGAGCATCTGCGCCGTCTGGCGGACCCGTCGGCGAATTTCATCCCGGGCCACTCCGGCCACTTTGAGTGGAAAGGCCAGGTTCTTCTCTACCGTGAGATGCGGATACAGGGCGTAGTTCTGGAAGACCATAGCAACCTGTCGATCTCTGGGGCGCATTTGGTCGATGCGCCTTTCACCCAGGAATATCTGTCCCCGGTCCATTGTCTCCAAACCGGCAATTAAGCGGAGAATGGTCGTCTTGCCGCACCCGGACGGCCCTAACAGCACCAACAACTCACCGTCAGCCAAGGTTAGTGAAATATCTTCAAGCACTCTGGTGGCGCCGAAATTCTTGCTGATGTTTTTTAGGATCAGTTCAGGCATCTCAGTTGTCCACCGCTATCGTTCCGCCTGCGACCTTGAAGATCCGCCCCTGCTGCTTCAACAACTCCGGAACTGTCAGGGCGGTGGTAAGAAAAAGTTGGCCGAAATCACTAAAAGCTTCAATTAGGGCTGTTGCCCGCTTCCGATCAAGCTCTGCAAAGACCTCGTCCAGAAGCAGTATAGGTGTATCCTCGCGATATTCCCGCAAGAGCCGGTAAACGGCAAGTTTCAGGGCGATGGCAATCGAGCGCCATTGGCCTTGAGAGCCATGACTTCGTGACGGGAGATCCCCAACGGCAATATAGATATCATCGCGATGTGGCCCCACAACGGCGGTTTTCATCACCCTCTCCCGCTCCTGCATCTCCTTCAGACGGGTCTCCATACTTGTGGCTATATCCTTGAGATCGTGCTGGTCTCGATCGAAACTCACCGATGGTCGGTATTGTATGGTCAACTCCTCACCACCGGAGAACTTCTCATAATACCGGCCCGCCGTCAAACCTAACCGGCTCAAAAACGAACACCGCTCTTTCATGATGCGACTACCCAGTTCGACCAGGATAGAGTCAAAAAGGGTGGCGTCCCGTTCAAGCTTCAAGGCGGCGTTCTTCTGGGCTAAGGCGCGTTGATAATCACTTAGATTGCTTAGATAGGTTCTTGTCAACTGGCTGATGTAAATATCCAGGAAAGTTCGCCGCTGCGAGGGTGATCCGGAGATGATGGCGATATCCTCCGGTCCGGACGATGCGATACTAATACGATCATAGAGTTCCGACAGCCGAGCAGACAAACCGTCAATCGTCAGTTTCTTACGACCACCACGTTGGTAGCCGGCGGTAACGTCAAACGTCTCATGGTCGTTGGTAAGCTTCCCCTCAAGTCGGTAGACATCGCTCTGGCTGTTTAGTAAGACCTGATCGCCGGCGCCCCGTTGGGAACGACCGAGACAGAGAACATGGATAGCTTCGAGCAGGTTAGTTTTCCCTGAGCCATTATCACCAACGAAAATATTTACTCCTGAGGACAAGTCGGCATTAAGTAAAGATATATTTCGAAAGCTGTTAACCGAGAGAGATTTGATATGCATAGCCAGCACCGCCGACCATCCCGGCCGGCTACAGTTGGCAGTATCCCAACTGCTTTACTCGGCCAGACGCAGCGGCATGACCAGGCAGAGATAATCATCGCGCGGCGTTGACGGTGCATAGACTACACCCGCTGCTACCGGCGTAGAAAGCTCAAAGATAACCTCGTCGCCATCCATCTTACCAAGGATTTCGTTAACGTAGTTGGCGTTGTACCCCATCTCTAAATCCTCGCCGGCATAGTCACACTCCAACTCCTCAACTCCCTCACCGCCTACATCGGCGTTCGTGGTTGAGAGTGTAAGTTGGCCTGACTTGGCTGCAAACTTCACCTGGTGTGTCAAGACATTTGAAAGAATCGACACCCGACGTACTGCTCCAGCCAAATCTTCTTTTGAAACGATCAACTTCTTGTCGTTAGCAGCGGGGATAACCTGCTCAAAATTCGGGTAGGGACCTTCGATAAGTCGCGATGTTAGAACTATGTCACCAAGATTGAAGATTATGTTGTTTTCGCCAAAGACAATCCCGACTTCCTGGTCTTCACCACTAAAGAATCGTGGAATCAGGTTGAGCACTTTAGGTGGAATGATTACATCCTCATTAAGCCCCTGCAACTTGTCATTCTTGATCGCTATACGGGCCAAACGGTGTCCGTCGGTCGCCACCATTTGCATCCGCTCTCCCTTTGTTTGCCAAAGAACACCATTGAGAGCCGGCCTGGTTTCATCATCTGAACAGGCAAATGAAGTTTTGCGAATCATCCTAACCAGATCACTACCGCTGATCTTAATCTGCTTCTTGGTGTTGACCGCCGGAAGCTTCGGGAAGTCATCCGCCACCACTGTCGCGATCTTGTAGGAACCATTCGGTATCCTGATTTCCATGCGCGATCCCACGGTCTCAAACACAATCTCTGACTCAGGTACTTCTTTGATTATGTCAAATAGGATCTTAGCTGGTAGTGATGTCGACCCTTTTCGACTAACCTTAGCCTCAAGCGAGGCTGTGATTGAAACATCAAGGTCCGTGGCTGAAATCTTCAGCTTATTCTCCAGCGCCTCAATCAAAAGGTTGGTTAGAATTGGGAGGGTTGACTTACTCGGCACCACTTGCAGGATATGTTGCAGGTAATTGGTTAGCCGCGTTTTTGGTAATGAAAACTTCATTTTCTGTATCTCCGTCGGGTTATCCTCAACACTATCTATATTTAGATATGGTATATCTCAAATATATAGTAATAATAAGGGGTGTGAAAATGTTAACATCTATAAATAAGTTACCTCAAAATCACTATTCTCACTCAAAGACAGTAACTTCCACGAGTGCATATTTATCCTCAAGCTACTGTCATTTTCTCCACAAGACAACAGCTTTTCCACATCTCAGCTGAGCTTATTTGTAATCCACAATCTATCCATACTACTTTCCACCATCTATCAATACAACAATGAAGCTGATATTTGATCGATGCGTTCACGAAAACTCGGTTCAACAGCCATCTTCTTGGATATCAAATCACAAGCATGAATAACCGTGGAATGGTCGCGGCCACCGAATTCCCCACCAATCACTTTAAGTGAACTACTAGTGAGGGAACGCGAAAGATACATAGCCACCTGTCTTGCCAGCGCAATGTGCGACGTCTTCTTCTTTGCTTTCATCATTGCCGATTCTATATCGAAGTGCTCAGCAGTCGTTTTTTGAATAGCTGCAATTGTTACCTGTTTTTTCTGATGGGCAAAAGAATCAGATAGCAGCCGGCGCGCGAGGTTGATGTCGACGGTGGAGTGTTTGAGTGACGCATAGGCGAGCAATCTGATCAAGGTTCCCTCAAGTTCGCGGATGTTACTGGTCACCCGATCAGCCATTAAGCGAATAACATCATCGGGAAGCGTTATCCCCTCCGATTCCAGTTTCTTGTAGAGAATAGCCATACGGTTCTCGAGGTCCGGTGCCTGGAGATCGCAGACCAGACCCCAGGAAAAGCGAGACAATAACCGCTCTTCAAGCTCCTTGATCTCCCGGGGTGGCCGATCCGAGGTCAACACAATCTGTTTGCCGTAATGGTACAGGGAATTGAAAGTATGAAAAAACTGTTCCTGGGTCGATTCTTTACCGGTCAAGAATTGAATGTCGTCAATCAACAGGGCATCAACCTCGCGATACATGCGGGTAAACTGAGAGACAGACCCCTCGGAGATCGATGCGATGAAATCCGATGTAAACTTTTCCGAGGTAGCATAGACCACCTGCTTACTCGGAAACTGCTCCTGAATGCGATGACCGATGGCCTGCAGGATGTGTGTCTTTCCCAGGCCAGTGCCGCCATATATGAAGAGCGGGTTGTAGCGAGTGGTGCCGGGCGCGTCCGCTACGGCCATTGAGGCGGCGCAGGCCATCTCGTTGAAGCCACCCACCACCAGAGATTTGAACCGATACCGACTCGACAGAAGTGGTGACACCTCATCCGAGTTATTGAGTTCTGACCTCACCGTCGCAGTCTGTTGGTCGAAGTTGATGGCGACCTGAGGTTCAGTTTCCGGCTGTTCATGGATCTGATAGAGGACCACGTACTGTTTTCCCAGAACTTCGAGAAACGCCTCGTTGATCAATTCACTGAAATGGCTGTTGATCCAGTCAGCCACAAACTGGTTGGGAACACCGAGTACAAATTTATCGCTATCGGTCGGTGTGCCCACAGTAGGTTTCAACCAGGTATTGTATGACTGCTCGGTCACACGCTGAAACATGTATTGCAGGCAGTTTCGCCATTGTGTTGAGTTAGCTATCTCTGTTTGCATATAGTTATCATCTCCCCTTGTTATCCACATCGAATGCTGCTACTAATTGTTTCTGGCTGTTCCGATTAGTCGGCTGCTTCCATATTGCACGCCACAATCTCAACATTCTTATCCACATTTCCAACTCCACGGGCGTACGCTAAGTAGGTGGAGCACAACAGGCCGCTCGCAAAGCTGGGAACTTATCCACACATTATCGACAATAGCTGATTTTCCAATGCTCATATGTATATTTACGGAGAGCGACAGCCTTCGTCAAGCGGAGGCTGTCGATAAATTAGGAGATTCTTGAAGTGGCTGTTTGCGAGCGTCTTACAAAACTACCGGACGATGCGGAAAAGGAGGCACTCAGCAGACACGTTTACCGATTGAAAATGTCGCAGCACCAAACGGTCTTTGCAGCACGAGGTTATCGCACCTTCGTACTGTCGATAGCGCGCGCGAACTTTTCAAACAGTTCCACTTGTTCGGGCGTACCATCGGTGGCTACGGGTTGGCCGCTATCGGCGCCTTCACGCATTGAGGTCATCAGAGGGATCTCACCATAGAAGGTGACGCCGAGTTTGTCGGCCAGCTTCTTGCCGCCATCCTTGCCGAAGATGTATTCACGAACGCCGTTGGCTTCGAAATAAGACATGTTCTCAATAACACCGAGCACCTTTAAGTTGGTCTTCTCGGCCATCTTAGCCACTCGACCGGCCACGTTGGTGGCGGTTGTCTGCGGGGTGGTGACCACCAACATCTCGGCCGCCGGTATCGCCTGGGCGATAGTAAGCGAGACGTCACCGGTACCGGGGGGTAAGTCCAGAAAGAGGTAGTCGAGATCGTCCCACATGACGTCGTGGATAAACTGATTGATCGCTTTGTGAAGAAGGGGGCCACGCCAGACTACCGGTTCGTCCTCCTTGATGAAGAACCCAATAGAGACCACTTGTATGTTATCCCCTTTGCGTAGTGGCACGATATTGTCGTCGATCATAGTCGGCTGACCACTGACGCCAAGCATGCGAGGGATCGAAAAGCCGTAAACATCGGCATCCAGAATGCCCACCTTACGTCCTATTTTGGCCATAGCTACGGCCAGATTGGTGGTAACGGTAGACTTGCCGACACCCCCCTTACCTGACGATACGGCGATGAATCGTTTGGCGTAGGTAACCGGCGGTGTCGCCTGGGCCGGCCGAGGGCTACCGAAACCGAGTTTCTCGCGCAGGGCGTGACGTTGCTCGTCATTCATAACGGCGAACTCAACTTTCACCGAGTCGGCGCCAGGAAGCGCCTTCACCCCAGCCACCACATCGCTTGAAATCTTATCTTTCATCGGGCAGGTAGGAACGGTCAACGAGATACCAATGGTTACATCGCTGCCTTCAATATCAATCGACTTGATCATTCCCAGGTCTGTCAGCGGCTTCTTGAGTTCCGGATCGTCTATCGTATCCAGGATTTTTGTTACGGCATCTTTAGTAAGCATAACGGTCTCATCCTCGCTTGTACTGTTCTTCATCGCTACGCAGGAAAGGGTCGGCGGACCCGGTTTCCACACGGGCGGAATATACGTCATTCTCTACAGAATTAAAGCGGATTGTGCAGATTTTGTTCCCGGAACCACGAAGCTCCCTCCTTAGTCGTTTGAACGGGTGGCTCACTATTCATGGTGGCTTGTTAGTATAAGTACTGTTGACAAAAGCGGTTTTTTGCTTATGATATAGCGGTCATACCACAGTGCTCGTCGGCTGAATGAGCTGTCGAGGCTCTATATATCGACAGAGAGGAAAGGTCAGTGAGACATTTTATAAGTTTTCTGTTTGCAGCCTGGCTGCTCGGCGGTGCGGTTACGTTAGCCCAGAATATTGACTGGAGCGGGAACTACGGCGGGTCTTACGAGGATGGCTGTCACGTCGTCAGGAACGTGCCGGACGGCGGCTACGTGCTGCTGGGTTATACGCAGACGGCTGTGTCCGGGGGTTGGATGATGTACCTCGTTCGGATAGACCCGCAGGGGGACACGCTCTGGACGGCGCGTTATGCCAATCGAGGGTACGATCTGGCCGTGTGCGCCGACGGCGGGTTTGTTATAGTGGCCTCGACCAGCGCTTCGATCGAGGCCGGTGAGATCGTTCTGCTGCGACTCGATGTCAACGGCGACAGCCTCTGGGCGCGCCGGCACGGTGTCGACGGTGACCAGCCACCCCGCGGGATTGCTCTTCAAGAGGACGGTGGGTTCGCAATCTGTGGTCGCAACGCCTACCTGTCGGCCGAGGTTGACGCTTATGTTATCGGCTTCGATGCATACGGTAACGAGCGCTGGCGCACGTCGCTCGGCGAGCAGGGACGGAGTGAGGAACTGACTGACATCCATGGACTGGTCGGCGGCGGCTATGTCGTGTGCGGCGCGAGCGGGGAATACCGTCCCATGCTGGCGCGGTTGGATGATAACGGCCGAATCATGTGGCAGCGACGGTTCGAGTCTGGTGACGCCAGACTGTACGGAGTCGATGTCTGCCCCAACGGCGATATTGTGGCCTGCGGCGTGGTCTACTATGGCTATTCCCAATTACCGTTCAACGAAGCTATCGTTATCAGGGTCGATCCGCTTGGCGATTCGCTCTGGGCCTATGCCTACGAAGCGTTCTGCTGCGCCGGTTTGCGGGAGATCGTCGCCGTCGAGGATGGCAGCATGCTGGGGTACGGCACCGATGGTGAGTATATCTACATTGGCGGACTGCTAATGAAGCTCGACCAATCCGGCACTCTCATGTGGCAACAAACATATCAACCGGCCGGCTACCCCACCATAGGTCAATCACTGACCGCTGATCGCATGCGACTGGACGCGAGCCTGGCGGTCGCCGGAACATACAAGTATGCCTACGAGTATCCCCCGGACACCACCGACCTGTACGTACTCAGAATCACCGACACCAGCTACCTGCCGACGGCCGCGCCGATCTGCGCTCTGGCGCCCGACCCGATGCCTCTGTTCTACGCCCACGCCATAGACACGGTCAGCGGCCTCCTTTACCTGGGGAACCTACCTCCACCATTCGGCGGTGACGATATCCATACCCCTTCACTGTTGATCAACGGCTCGATTGCGGCGACCGACATGGCCGTACTGCCGTTTCATCCCGATTTCAGCGGGGAAGTATTGGTGGTGAGTTTCCCGGTGGCTGAGTTTGTTACGGCCTACGGCATCATGTGGGACACGATAGTGGCGGAGTTTACTGTGACGGGCCAGTACACCGATGGGTCCCCGTTCTCCAGCGGCAGTAAGTTTCTTCTGATGGGTCACATCTCGGGCGACGTCAACAGTGACGGCAGCATCGACATCTCCGACATCATCTACCTGATCGATTTCGCCTTCTCCGGTGGCCCGCCGCCGCCGTATCTTCCCGTCGCCGATCTGGACTGTTCGGGCGGCCCGATCGATATCTCGGACCTGATCTACCTGATTGACCACATGTTTGCCGATGGTCCCGTGCCCGAACCGTGCGAATAAACGTGGGCTCTACGAAATCAGCCGAAGCCGCCCGGAGTTAGTCGCAAAGCCGGTACACCAGCACCCAGCGCATGAGAGCCTGATCCTGCCAGTAATGGATTTCGTCGGCGTACGAATCAATGACTTTGGTCAACTCCCGCTCGGTAGGGAAATTCTTCACAACCTCAAACTGACTGCCATCGGGAAGGGTGCGCTGTCTTCTCCGATTGCCATCGGCGTCATAGACGACATCGTTACCTTGGTGGATATCCAACGGCATCATGTCGATGACCACGACATGTGCGTTCTTGCGAAGTCGGCGGTGCAGCCCTTCCAGAAACGATGGTAGCATCCGCTTGGGTATGTGCGTCCACCAGTCGGTCATAAAGGCAAGGTCGAACGAACTTTCGATGTCATCGAGTCGGTAGGCATCCGCCACAATGAAAGTCGGTTGGGCTCCCCGGTACTCCTTGCGGCGAGCGATCTCGATCACGGACGAATTGACATCGGTCGCGACTACCGTTCTTGCTCGCTTGGTCAGCACCTGCGTCCAGATGCCCGTACCGCAGGCCACCTCGAGAATATCTCGGTCCATGATGAACTCCTCGACTCGCCGGATGATAGGTCCGAGCAGCGCCTCCATCTTCTTGTTCGACTCATAGCTAAGATACTCATCGTGCCACGGCGCCCGCCGGTCGTAGTAGGCGTTCATTTCCCAGATCAGTTTATCGTCACTCATCAACTGTTCCCGCATGCACAAGTGTTACGGTATTCCCAATATGACTGGACTCGAATGAGATGTAAAGGCCAATAGTGACCATGGGAATCAACCGGGCCAAAAAGCGATTGCCCAAAATGGACGAGAACGCTACATTCCGGCCAAACGTAAAGGAGGAATCATGAACAGATTTGTTGTCCTGCTCGTCGCCTTGATGGCCCTGCTATGCTCGGTGGCCACCGCCGGCGATGAAGTGCCCTGGTTCGACATGGAGAAATGCGCATTCTGCAAAATGATCACGGCCGAAGAAGGCCTGGCCGAACACATGCAAGTTGAGTACCACAAACTCTCCATCGGTATTATGTCGATCACGGTGGTTGACCAGGAATACATGGAGTCGTATGAACGCGTCCAGAAGAAGATGGAGAAGCTCGGCAACGAACTGATGCAGGCGACCGAAATGCCGTACATGTGCGGACTCTGCGCAGCCGTTGGTGAATTCTACATGGCTGGTTTACAGCCGGATCATATTCGCAGCAGTGTGGGTGAGATTGTCATCTGGACCTCCGACCAACCTGAGATGGTCAAGAAACTTCACGCCTTCGCTCAGCGCAGCATCGATGAGTGCGCCAAAATGGAGGCGAAGAAGGCCGAGTAATTTTGTCGCTACATTTCTTCGGAAAAAAGATGCCCCACTCGGCAGCGACCGAGTGGGGTGTTCGCTTACCGACAGGCCGGCGGCTCGGGTCCACCGATGTATAAGTAGTCAACCAGGTAAACGGCATCAGAAATGTCAATCTTATCAAAG
>CBDUZQ010000003.1:0-22574 GCA_965371755.1 uncultured bacterium | reverse complement strand
TCGGAACCGACTATCGAGGCAGTGGAGAAATCAAAAGCGGAGGCACTACTGTTGACGGCTTCATCGTACAAAGTCACTCGACCGTCCGGGCGCGGGGTGTCAAAAACCGACTCTGCCGAAAGTTCGGACATCTGGCCGGCCTCGTCGATCGACGTAATAGCATAGAAGTAGGTGGTGCCATTGGTAACGCTGTCATCAATATAGCCCGGTTCGTAGTAGATCAGGTCCAGATATGAGTTCGGCACTGCTTCCACCAGGGCAATCTCGCGGTAGCCGGTGAATTCTTCGTATGAGCGGTAGACGGCGAAGTAGCTGATATCACCTTCGTAAGGAGCGGTCCAGTATACGAAAACAGAATCATTGCCGGTGATAGAGAACACACCCTGCGGCGGCTGTGGCGGCGGATCGTAGACGGCGATTACTTCGTCATCGCAACAGCCGGCAACCATCAAACTCATCAGCACCAGCGCCAGTATCGATCTCTTCATCAGTTCCATGTCTGTCTCCTTCCCAAATCTTTCAAGTTCCGCCTTCAACTAATACAAACGGCGTGCCAATAGCCATAACGGCCTGTATGGCCATAAGTTAGCCATTCACGGTGAGACAGTCGGAGCGCCATTACGCACAAAATTTGTGCGCGTCCCCCCTACCCCGCACAAAAAGTAGTCAGCTTTTCTGGAGGCTATACTCTTTGATCTTGGCCCGCAGAGTATTGCGGTGGATGCCCAGCTTCTCAGCGCAGAGTCCGAGATTCCAGTCAAGTTGGTCGAGACAGTGTTTAATGTGACGCCTTTCCATGTCGGACAATGGTATCACCCTCTGGGTGGCGCCTGAATCGCCCTTGAGGGTGAGCCCGGTCAAGTCGTCTCTGGTGATACGGTCCGAACGTGTCAGCACAACGGCTCGCTCGATGATGTTCTCCAGTTCGCGAACATTCCCCGGCCAGTTGTACCCAACCAGCAGTTCAGCCGCCTCACTGTCAACGCCGGTGATTTCCTTGCCGATTTTGCGGCTGAACCGTTCGACAAACTTCTCAGTTAACAGCAGGATATCACCGGCTCGTTCAACCAGAGGCGGCATGTCAATCGTAATCACATTCAGGCGGTAGTACAAATCGTCGCGGAAACTGCCCTCGGACATTCCCTTCAGCAGATCGCGATTGGTAGCGGTGATGATTCTGATATCGAGCGGAATCTCCTTGACCGATCCGAGACGTTGAATCTTGCGCTCCTCAAGTACACGCAACAGCTTGACCTGCATGGAAGGCGGCATCTCGCCGATCTCATCGAGGAACAAGGTGCCACCGTCGGCCAACTCGAAGCGGCCTTGCTTGGCGCGATCGGCGCCGGTGAAGGCCCCCTTCTCGAAGCCGAACAGTTCCGATTCGAGTAAGGTTTCCGGGAACGCGGCACAGTTGATTGCCACCAACTCCTTCTCTGCTCGCGGAGAGAGGGCGTGAATAGCCCGCGCCACCAACTCCTTGCCCGTTCCCGATGGTCCCGTTATCAGGACGGTCGCATCTTTGGGCGCCACCAGCGATACCATCTCTTTCACTTTGAGCATGGCCGGCGATTCACCGATCATCTCGGAGGTGGGAAAAACCTCGGCCAGTCGTTCGCGCATCACTTTGTGCTCAACGACAAGACGGTTCTGTTGCACCGCTTTCTCAAGTTTGAGCAGAAGTTCGTCAAGATTCTCGACCGGTTTGGTCAGATAGTCGAACGCCCCCGCCTTGATAGCCGCTACGGCCGTCTCGACCGATCCGAATGCCGTCAACACCAGGACCTGGATGAACGGGTTGATCTCACGAAGCTTCCCCAATAACTCCAGCCCGGTCATTCCCGGCATCTTCATATCAACGATAGCCAAAGGCGAAAAAACGTGATGATATTCCTCCAACGCCTTGGCGCCGGAGGCAAAGGTGTGAACCTCAAACCCTTTTTTGGACAGATAGCCGGCCAGCATTTCACGCTGCCCGGCCTCGTCATCTACCACCAGAAGTTTTGTCTCAGCCATCTTGTTAATCTACGCAGTTTGCCTCAAGCGGCAACACAAAAAAAGCCCGCCGACATATCGGCGGGCTGAAGTATGCACAATGAAACTATTCGCCTGAGCCAATCATCAGCCGCACCCCGGCGTGAATGTCCAAGACGCCCAGCGTTTCATCAAAAGTCAGGGTCTCATCTTTGTATTCACGCTTGGTGTCGCTGGTGGCAGCGTAATGGTAGTTGACTTCCAGAAAAACACCGCTGTAGTCGGCGCTGTAATAAAACAACCCTAACCCAAGGCCGGCGGCAAAGACCGGGTCGTACGATATGGCCTGGTATCTGGTGTCTTGCATCAAAGTAGTGAACTTGGCGTTTTCGATGCCGACATGCGCTTTCACATACGGTTCAAAGTTCGACTCACCGACAAAGTAGTATTTCGCAAACAAGTTCGGGTTGTACAGGCGATGGTGTGAGCCCTCGACATCATCGGGACCGTCGATGCCGAACTGAGTGTACACAAAGTTGACGCCTACGACCAGATTGGACCTGAAGAAGTACCCGAAGTCGGCGCCCAGTGACCAGCCCATTGTAGCGCCCAGGCTGTCATGCCAACCGCTCAAACCTCCCGCCGGCGAGCCCAGTCCGCCGTAGAAGCAGATCTCCAGCAGATCCCGTTCTTCGTCCTCTTGTGCCGTTGCTACCATGTTGATACTGAAAAGGAGAATTACCGTCAGCAGAAGTGACCACCGTTTCATCTACCTATCCTCAATTTGTTGCGCTTCGTCTACTATTCAATGTCGGCCCTTACCCGCCTTCCAAGGCGCTGCCGATGTCGATTCAGGCGGTTAATAAACATGCCAATAGACGCTTTGTCAACAGATTATGTCCAATGAAATATGAACAGAAGCCCTTTTCAATTCGCTTGGGAAGGATGACGGAAACGTTCATTCGCATTTTGCAGTTGCGGAACGACCGCTGTTGAGTTATTTAATGCCTGTCACAAGTCCGCACTGACCGTGACCAGACACGGTTACAGAAAGATCGGGCTTGCCATGCCCCCGTGGTGTAACGGATAACGCGTCGGCCTCCGGAGCCGTAAATCCAGGTTCGATTCCTGGCGGGGGTATTTATTAATGGAATGATAGAACGGTATCAGGGAAACCGTCTACCCACACAGGGGATTCCAACCTATGAAGCTTCTGCCTCATCTCCCCCACCCTTGCCCCACTTGATAAAACCGAACAGGTCCGACAGCACTCTCGGGAAAAAGGCCAGCCATAAAATCAGCGGCATGGCGTCGTTCACGAGGTAGATCGGGACGATGATCCGGTAAGCGCTCTTCGACATCGAGTATGCCTCGACGATATAATAGATGGCGATGGACATGGCGATGTGCACGAGCACGATGACGGCCAGACCGCCAAATAGCGCGAGCAACGATCGTCTCCAATGCTTGATAATGCCAGGCGTCGCCAGCAGCAGCGCCAGGTACGGCACAAGGTTCGTGAAATGCTCAGCGGTAAGGGCCAGATGCCAGGTGCGTACCCCGAAGAGCTTGAAGAAAAACGTCGCTAATGGATCGATCCAGTAAGGATAGGCATGCTGACACTGTGTGAACCAGAGCCAGCCCAGCAGCAGAGTGGCGGGCAGTAGTTTAAGAAGAAACAGCCACAGGTTTCTTTTCACGGTACACCACCAGATACAACCAACCGACCCAGACCGACCCGATCATGATTATCAGCGTCCCCTGCCAAAAGTAGAGATGCATGAAGTCGAACGCTGCCGGCCAGAAAGCGCCGACTACAATCAGCAACGTAATGCGCACTACATTGAACAAATATATGGCCGGTAGACCGATCAACAAGCCAAGGAGTTTCTTGCGAATGGTCGTTGAGAAGGACAGCACCGCGGCGAGGTAAATGATCATCTCCAGTAAACCGGTACATTCATCGATGATCTCAACCATAAAGCCGTGGAAGGCACAATGCTTGCCCTGGTAGAACACCTCGTCTGAAAAGATCGAGAGGACAAAACCAGAAATATGAGCCGTCGCCTTCATCATGGGAATGAGGCTGTCATGATAGCTGGCTGTCACGTGCGCGTAGAGCCCGCCGAAAACGGCCAAACCGATCAGGAACAAAATGATGAATTTGAGTACGGGCGAGAGTTTGCGCGTCTGTTTCGCAGGCACCGGCGCTGGTTGCGAATCGCCCGGAGTTGGGATCGGGGTATCAGAATCGTTTTGTGCCGTCATGGCCCTAATTTAATCCATAGATGATGAAGTGGCAACAGGCAATCTGTTCGCCGATACGGCTGGCAGGCGACAAAGGAATCTGCTGAATATTGTGCGCTGTCAAAAGATGTAGGTCAAAACCACCGCCAGCCAGACGATCACCACCGCCAGTTGTCCGGGCCAACGACCGCTGCCTACAAACATGGCGATGGCCGAATAGATCAGCGCAATCCCCAGCCGCGCCGTCCATTTGGCCAGATGCGCGACGTGGTAGGCATCGGCGAGCAACAACAACCCGGCCAGCGCCAAAGCTACGTAAACCAACCAGTACGGCTCATTCCTGGTTGATGATGACGACTTGTTATTTCCCATGGTTGTACTCCTTCAGGAATCGCTCGATGCCGGCGGCGATCCCTTTGGCCACCTTCTTGCGAAACTTCCCGGTTTTTAGCAAGGCTTCCTGTTCCGGAAGTATCATAAAGGCGCACTCAACCAGCACGGCCGGATACTGCGTGGGGCGATTAACGGCCAGGTTGCCGTGGAACAAACCATAGTCGTCCAAACCGGTCGCCTTTAGCAGTTCTCCCTGAATCGACCGAGCCAGGTCCATCGAATGCAGATGATAATAATATGTGGAACTGCCGTTGTTCGTGAATGGATTCACCCCGTCCGGGAGGGCGTTATTGTGGACGGAGACGAACAGGTCGGCCTCGTTGGCCCTGGCAATGGCCGGGCGGTCGTAAAGGTCCACATGGCGATCGTCCTGACGGGTCATGATAACCTCGGCACCGCGTCGTCTTAGCTCTTTCTTCAGAACCAGAGCTAACTCCAAATTGGCCTGCGCCTCGGTGTACCCGGTCGGTCCGATGGCGCCCGGATCGCCGGAATGACCGGGATCAATCACGATTGTCTTGCCCCGGATGCGCGTAACATCGGCTGGGGCTCGATTAAGTCGAAAAACAAACGTGTTGCCGGCATAGTAGCTGTCGTACCCCCAGAGATCGCTGGTGAGTCGGAGCTTAAGTTCATAAAGACCCGGCTCCGGTTGTGACCAGGTAGCCAGATCGATCAGGCTGTCGGAAAAATCGTAGCGAATCCAATCGGTGTCGGTAGTCACACCGAACAGTTGCACCCGAATGGTGCGGCGGTTGTCCTCGATAACGCGAAAGGGATGCTTCCCGGCGAGTGGGAATTCCGCGCGCACGTGATCCGCGGTGGCGTACGTACGGATCGACCTCAAGTATGACTGTGGTGGAAGGATACCTTTGGCCAGCGCCTGGACCGATTGCCGGGCCACCCATCCAAACTGAGTCTGAGAAAGTTGAAGGCGATACCAATCACCCTCAGCCGACACCGCCAAAGCCTCTACACCCTCCGGTTGAAATATCGACAGATACCCTTTTCTCGGACCGTGCCTGACGATCTGCACCGAATCGGCAAACCTGACTGTGAACGGGTAACTCGGGTTGTTGAAACTCACCCGATAGGAACTCGGCTTTTTAACCGCGCCAGCCTGCATCCATAGCAAGTGTCGGTGGAGTTCCAAGGCTGAGACGTGCATCAACCACTCAGCTACGACCGTTTCTCTTGACGGCGGCGCAAGGTGGTAGAGAATTTGCGCAGTATCGATGCGGGCGGTATCCGGCACATCGTAGAAGCCGGAATAGACACCACGAATCTTCAGCGAATCCGGCACGGCGCCGGCCCCGAAAACCGCCTCGCCCCAATACGGCTGCAGACGTGGTGGGTATTCGGACATCGGCATCGAATCCACGATGCCTTCGATAGAAAACCAGGCGCGGCAGTTAGGCGTGCCGCGAAAAGCCACCGCCAACCTGTCCCTCGCGCGCAGTTCCAGACTACCGCGCGGTGGCTTATAGTCGCCCGCGATCACCAGGGTATCAGCATCCAACGTTGGCAAAGGTTCAGGAACAAAGACGATTAACTTTCTCGACAGCCGTACTGAGTACGGCGGCAATCGCGGACTGAATGGGGACTTAATGCGTGATTGATAATCCCGGTCCTTCTCTTCCAGAAAAGCATCGAGTTGAAACGTGAATGCGCCGGGCTTAATCGGCAGGAAAGCAATGAACCCACCGTCGGAGTGGACGTCCACGACCTGTTCGTTAATTTGGAGTCGGTAGGACCAGTCGCCACGCTTGGGCGGCACATGGCCAAGAATGAAAGTCGAATCGACAGCCGAGATTTGTTGGTCAGGTTTGGGATAGACGATGACGATTTCGTCTTTGACCTCAGCCGCAGAGACGTTGCCGCCAGACAATCCCAGGGCAAGCATTCCTGCCAGTACGGCACCGGCGAGGAGAATGCTAGCCGCTAATGTATTTCTCGACCACATCGCGCCTAAGTTTCGGGCCACCGATCATTTCTCGGTCGACCTGAATCGACTCCTTGTCAAAATTAATCCCGCGTGCGATGTCATCCTCCAACAGAAGTGGGCCGTCGAGGTCGAAGTAATCCGCCAGCGACGACATGTATACAGACTGGGCGATGCCCACCGATGACTCGACCATACACCCGAGCATTATTTTCTTGCCGTCAGCACGCGCCCGTTCGGCCATCTGTATCGACGGCAGAATACCTCCGCATTTCTCCATCTTAATGTTGATGCCGTCGACATGGCCTGAATACTGATCGTAGTCTTCGCGCGAACCCAGCCCCTCATCTATTATGAGTTCGACCTGTTCCGCCTTTCCCTTCAGATGCGGCCATTCCTTGACAAAGTCTTCACTGGTCGGCTGTTCGATGATCGTCACACCGGCGTTGGCCAGTTGGTGGATCATCTCTTCGGCTTTGGCGCACGACCAGCCACCATTGGCGTCGACGCGAATTTCCTTGTCTTTGATTCGTCCCAGGGCGTCCAGAAGCATGACGTCCTGTTCGTGGCCCATCTTCACCTTGACGATTGGATAGGGAGAGTTCTTGATATCGTCGATCATGGCCGCCGTACCCGATATTGCGACCGTGAAGGAGCTTCTAATACCGACCGGCGTGCTCAGTTTCAGAACTTCCCACGGGTAGCGCCGCGTCTCGCCGGACACATAGTTGAGAACCATACCCATCAGGGCCGCCCGAGCAGCCGGTTGGATGTCGAATCCGTCGATCTGTTGAAGTGTGTCTACATTGATTTCGTCGAGGTTCCGAAGATACTCCAGCCCTTTCTCGATGTCGATCTGGATCTCTTCCACCGTCGGTCCATACTTCACCGACGGCGCCGCCTCACCATGGTACCGATTGTTGAGCACCGTCAGCAGATTAGTCTTTACAGTAGCATCTCCCCCCGCAACAGCGAACTTCTTCTTCAGCGGTATACTAACCTTAAATGTATCCAGTTCGATCACAGAATTCTCCTTGCCTGATTGAAATCGCGATCCAGATCAGCACGGTAGGCGGGTTCGTCCTGACTCAAAGTGTTGACTCTTACACCGCCGCCGCCGCGCGAGGCGTGAAGTACTCGTGTCCGCCCGATGGCAAGTCCAACATGTCTGTCGAAAAACAACAGGTCTCCGGTTCTGGTACTTTCTCGGTCCACTTGTCGTCCCACTTTGATCTGCTCCCGGGTGTCTCGCGGCAGCGTGATCCCGAAGGCGCCGAACAGGGCTTTCATCAACCCGGAGCAATCGAACCCCAGCGGGCTGAGACCGCCCCACAGGTACGGCACACCCAGGAACCGTCGCGCTTCGGTCAGCAAACGTTCACCCGTCAGCATCTTCCCGGTTGTCTTGTTGATCGGCCTGATATGTGCACTCTTAACGTACACCTTGGCGCCATCAGGCAATTGCAGCGCCGAGAAACCGTTTTTGTCATTGATAACTCTGACCGGTGTACCATACAAAATAAAGTAGGGTAGCGTTGGTCGGCCACTCCGGTCGGCGTACAGGGTGGCCCGACGTGACTTGATCACGGCGTTCACGCGCGAGTTCCATCGGGCGAATTCGACCCTGCTGGCTATGCGAAGAAATCGACTGTCCACCCAACCATGATAGTCATCCACCTGGCGAACGTGAGCAAACCCTTTCCTCACAGAAAGAACCCGGACGGGCTCGCCGAAAAGCAACTGGCTGGCGCGCTCGGCGGCATGGTCCGGCTGGCTTCTGAGGTCCAGTAGGTTGGTCGACACGATAGCATACGGCATGTGCTTATGTTAGGAACCCCACTGCTTTCGATCAATTAAAAACGGCTACAAAAAAGCGGCCGAGTGTCAACCCGACCGCGTCGCGTGCACAATTCAGAACCTGAGTCAGGCCGCTGCCCCCACCAGAAACTTTTCAAATCGGGCCAGCGCCTCCTTGATGTTCTCGACGGAGTTGGCGTACGAGAAACGCAGGTAACCCTCGCCGAAAGACCCAAACGCAGTCCCGGACAGACCGGCAACCCCGGCTTCATCGAGCAGCCTGGTGGCCAGATCCTTCGACTTGAATCCGGTCCTGGTGATATTCGGAAAAACATAGAAAGCACCGAGCGGGTTGGTGCAACTGACACCTTCGATTTTATTCAGCCCTTTGACAAAGACATCACGCCGCCGCTGGAATTCGGCCACCATGTTTTCTACATGGTCCTGCGGCCCGGTGAGCGCTTCGACCAACGCATACTGCGCAAAGGTGTTGGTGCATGAAAAGTTGTTTATGGCCAGTCGGGTTTGAATCTCGGTCAATTCCTTCGGCATGATGCCGTACCCCAAACGCCATCCGGTCATAGAGTACGCCTTCGACAGGCCGTCAATAGCCACCGTTCGTTTCAGCGCCCCCGGTATCGAGCAGATAGACTGGAACGGTTTTTCGTATGTGATTCGCGAATAGATCTCGTCGGTCACAACCCACAGATCGTGCTCTTCGGCCAGCCCATAAATGGCCTCTAAATCCCCATGAGTCAGCACCCCACCGGTGGGATTCTGGGGTGAGTTGATCAATATCATCTTTGTTTTCGCCGTAACCAGGGCCTTGAGGTCATCAATTGAGAATCGAAAATCGACCTCTTCCTTGAGATGCATCGGTACGCCCTTAGCGCCACAGTAATTCACCACCGATTCATAAATCGGGTAGCCCGGATTCGGATAAATGACCTCATCTCCCTCATTAGCCAACGCAAATATCACGTTGAAAATCAGAGGTTTGACTCCCGGCATAATCACAACATTCTCGACGGCAACATCCACACCGCGAGTCCTGGAGAAAGACTCAGCCACTACCTTGCGGGCCTCCGGCACACCGGCCGACGGACAGTAATGAGTCTTACCGTCATCGATAGCCTTCTTGGCGACTTCGCAGATGTTCTTAGGCGTATCGAAATCCGGCTCTCCTATTTCAAGATGAATAATCGATTTCCCTTGTGCCTCCAGCTGCTTGGCCCGAGCCAGCACTTCAAAGGCGCCCTCTGTTCCCAGACGGGAAAGTCTGTCGGCGAATTGCATGACGCTACCTTCTTTCTTAGAGTCCAAGGAGTTTCTTTGCTTCGGCCGCGATATACTCAGCGGCCAGACCGAATTCCTTTATGAGCTGCCACGACTGGCCGGATTCACCGAAACGATCCTGAACACCGATCATGCCAAACGGCTTGCCCTTGGAATCGCTGGCGCAGTCACGACAAATAACGGCGGCCACGAGATTACCCAGACCGCCCACCTGATGTTCTTCAGCCGTCAGGACAGCCTTGGTCTCGGCTACGGCGCGGATGATGGCTTGCTTGTCGATCGGCTTGACCGTGTGCATATTGATAACGCGTGTTTCGATCCCGAAATCGGTTTTCAGAATCCACGCCGCTCGCAGCGCCTCCGGTGTTTCCGGACCGCAGGAGATTATCGCTAAAGTCTCATTCTCGTTCTTGTATTCGGACGCCAGCGTTACATCGAACGCATCCACCATGTTCTCGGCTTCACGTCGCAGTCTGAAAACATTGGCTTCGCCGAATTTGAACGGTGTGCTCTCTTTTGTGATAATCGGCGTGGCCTCGCGGGCGAACCGGATATACTTGGGGCCGATGATGTCGAACAACAACGTCTTCGTCATTTTCTCCGTCTCCACCGAGTCACACGGCACAGCCACGCGCATGTTCGGCAGCCCGGTCATTTGGAACAAACTTTCCAACTCCTGGTGAGTGGCGCCATCCGGACCAACCGAAACTCCGCCGTGAGCGCCAACGACCATAACGTTGAAGTCACCGTAGCATACCGACACCCGCAATTGATCCAGGTTGCGCGCCGACGAGAACACACCGTAGGTCCCGAAGATCGGCAGCTTTCCCTCCTTGGCCAGGCCAACTGCTACCGTAGTACAGTTTTGCTCGGCCACACCCAGTGAGATCCAGCGATCCATGCGTTCCGGATGCTTCTCGTAAAACTGAGAAATCGTGATCGAACCCGAGATATCAGCCCCGATACAGACCACCCGTTCGTCGTCACCATACTTGTCAAGAGCGCGTCCGAATCCTTTGCGGGTTGGGTCCATCTGCACTTTCATCTGATCGGTGTTGTTCCACCAGAAATCCTTTGAGAACTTCGGCAGGTTATCGGCCAGTCGCTTCTCGACGCCTTTTTGAAACTCTACGCCAAGCCCCAGCCACTCGTCGACATCGAATGTCTCGGTCAAACCTAACTCGACCAGGCTCTTGTCGAGCTCTTCACGGTTCGGCGGTTTGCCATGCCACCCGGCGACATCCTCCATAAACGAGACACCCTTGCCCTTGATCGTGTTACAGATAATCGCCACCGGTTTTCCTGTATCGTTCTTATTGCGGGCAAAGTCGAGTTGCTCGACGATCTCGTCCATGTTGTGGCCGTCGATCTCCACGACGTGCCAGCCAAAGGCTCGGTACTTGTCGCCAACCGGGTCGATAGCCATCACTTCTTCTGTTCTACCGTCGATCTGCAGGCGATTCCGGTCCAGAAGCAGCACCAGGTTGTCCAGTTTGTAGTGGGATGCCGACATGGCCGCCTCCCATATCGAGCCTTCCTGCTGCTCGCCATCGGAGGAGATGACAAAGGTGCAATAATCCTGCTTGTTCAGTCTGGCCGCCAGCGCAACGCCGACGCCGACCGAGAACCCCTGCCCGAGCGACCCGGACGAAATCTCAACTCCTTTGAGATCCTTCCGGTGCGGGTGTCCCTGAAGCGGCGAGCCGAGCATACGCAGCGTTACCATATCGCGCTCCGGGAAGTAGCCGGAGACGGCCAGCGCTGTGTACAGGGTCGGTGCTTTGTGTCCGGCCGACCAGATGATCCGATCACGATCGTTCCAGTCCGGATCCTGAGGGTTGTGCCGGGCTATCTTCAGATAAAGAGCACATGCTACATCCATAATGCCCAACGTTCCACCGGAGTGACCCGACCTGGCCGAACACAGCGCCATCAGGTTCAAGCCACGCATGTAATTGGCTCGTTCCTTGAGTTGTTCAACTGTGTAATTACGGATGTTTGTCTTTGCCGCGGAGTCCGTTATCGCCATATCCGAAACCTCATGGTTTGTGAGACTTACATTTTCTATAGGTGCCAAATCTATTAGTTCAACCGAAGATGTCAACCGATTCCGGGCCTAACCGCAGCAATCTTCTTAAGAAAAGCGAGTAGTTTTTTCTCGAGGGAAGCCGGCGAGCCGCTGTTGAGCATCAAACGGTCAGCGCGACGGCTGAATTCGGCGAACGGGAGCTGTGCGCGCATCCGGCGGCGAGCATCGGAGGCGGTCATTCCTCGTTTCAGCAACCGCTTCAACCGAATCTCCTCGCCTGCGTGTATGACCAGAATCCGATCCATCTGGCGAGCTATCGGGCTGCTCAGCAGCAGGGCAGCGTCGACGATCACCACCTCGCTTCGGCGACTCTTCTCACTCATCTGCCTGATGATCTCACGTCGGATGTAGGGGTGGATAATCTTGTCTAGCTGCCTGGTGGACCGACTATCGGTAAAGGCGAGGGTCGCAAGTTTCTTGCGTCTGAGACGACCGCTTGGCGTGAGGATATCGTGTCCAAACCTACGCACGAGCTTCTTAAGTAGGGCCGGGTATAGGTCGATCACTTCGCGCGCGATCTTGTCGGCATCAATTAGCGCCGCGCCGTGCTTCGAGAGAATGCGCGCCGCAGTCGATTTGCCGGAGCCGATCAATCCGGTGATACCGATAATCATGGGGGCAATAAACAATTCAAATAAGATATTCGCAAGATTTGTCGGGCGGGGTCCCCGCGATCCCACCGCCCTTATCGCCCAGCGACCTCACGGTTTACTTCGCGTCCAGCCAGTTGTCCCCGACGCCAATGTCTACGACAACCGGCACCGTCAGCTTGATCGCCTTTTCCATGCCGCTCCTGACCAGCTTCTTGAGATCATCCAGCTCGTCCTGGTGGGCGTCGAAAACCAACTCGTCGTGTACCTGCAACACCATCTGCGAGCGCATGCCGGACATCCGTTTGTGGATTTTCACCATAGCCAACTTGATCATGTCGGCGGCCGTTCCCTGGATCGGCGTGTTGATAGCCGTGCGCTCGACGAATTGGCGCACGTTGAAGTTCTTGCTGTTGATCTCCGGCAAGTAGCGACGGCGGTTTAGCATAGTTGTCACGTATCCCTTGTCGCGCGCGAACTTCTTGGTCTTGTCCATGTAATCGCGGATACCGGGGTAACGTTCAAAGTAGGTATCGATAAACTGCTTGGCGCCGGTCAGGTCAAGTTCCGTTTGCTGCGCCAGACCGAATGCCGACACGCCGTAGATTACCGCGAAGTTCGCCGTCTTGGCGGCACGACGCTGTTCGGGCGTGACTTCGTCAATGTCAACACCATAAACCTCTGCTGCTGTGCGCGCATGAATGTCCTCGGCGTTCGTGAAGGCGGCAATCAGGCCGGCATCCATGGTGTAATGCGCAAGGATCCGCAACTCGACCTGCGAGTAGTCAGCCACCAGCAGCTTGTGGTTCTCATCGCGTGGGACGAACGCTTTGCGAATCTGTCGCCCCTCTTCCGTGCGCACCGGTATGTTTTGCAGGTTGGGATCGGTTGAGGAAAGCCGCCCAGTGGCCGTCACCGCCTGATTGAACGATGTGTGTACGCGACCGGTTTCCGCACTGATCAGTTTTGGTATCGCATCGATGTAGGTGCTCTTGAGTTTCGTCAGTTGGCGGAAGTCCAGAATCAACTGCGCGAACGGGTGAATCAGCGCTAGTTCTTCCAGCACGCGCTGGTCGGTCGAATACCCCGTCTTCTTGGTCGTCTTGCCTTTGGTTGGCAGACCGAGCTTGTCAAACAGCACGTGTGAGAGCTGTCGGGTCGAGTTGACATTAAACTCTCCGCCGGCATCTTTGTATATTTCGGTGCGCACGATTTCGAGTTTCTTGTCCATGTCGATTGACAGCGTCTTAAGAAAATCTGCGTCAACCCGAATGCCGGCTTCCTCGATGGACGCGAGTACCTTAATGAGAGGCAGTTCACAGTTGTAGAAGAGATTCTCCAACTCGTATTGGCCTATTTCAGGGGCCAGTGTCCCACGCAAGCGGTAGGTGTAGTCGGCATCTTCAGCCGCGTAGTAGGCCGCCTGATCTACCGGCACCGTGTCGAACGTTGTTTGCTTCTTGCCGCTACCGATAAGCTCCGTGATCGGTTGCATCTTGTGATCAAAATGCTTCATAGCCAGAAAATCCAGCGAGTGCATCCGTCCCGATGGATTCAAGAGATATGATGCCAGCATGCTGTCGAATGACACCGGGCGGATGTCGATATCGTAACGATGAAGGACCTCTATATCATACTTTATGTTCTGACCGAACTTCTGGACCCCGGGGTTTTCGAGGAACTTCTTCAGAAGCGCCAATGCTTCATCGAACGGAACGTTCTTCTCTTCAACCCCGGAATGTCCGAGAGGAATGTAATAGGCCACACCGGCCTGAGCGCAGAGCGACACACCGACCAGTTCGGCCTCAAGAGCATTGAGAGAGGTCGTCTCGGTATCGACCGCAACTTCCTTTAGCTGCGACAGTTTCGTGAGCAGAGCCTTCAGGGTGGCGATTGATGTGATCGTCTCGTATTCGACCTTAACGTCCGAGGACGGTTGCTCAGAAGTATCCTCGACGGTAGCGTCCGGCATGATCTGTTTCAGCAAGCCGGCAAACTCCAACTCGATAAACAGCGACTTGGTGGCAGCGTAGTCGATAGCTCTTCTTTTGATCCGGTCGATCTCAAAAGGTATCGGGACATCGGTGTCGATCGTGACGAGCTTGCGCGAAAGCCGCGCCTCCTCGATACCAGCGGCGATCTTCTCACGCACACCTTTGGCCTTGATCTCCCGGTAGCCCTCAAGGGTGGCGTCGAATGAACCGAATTGCTCGAGAAGTTTGTCGGCTGTCTTGGGACCGATACCGGCCACGCCGGGGACGTTGTCGGAACTGTCCCCCATTAGTGCGAGTTTGTCGATCACCCGTTCCGGATAGACACCAAACTTAGCCTTCACTTCTTCGCGGCCGAGTCGGTCGGGTGATTCGGAACCTCGCCGGGGGTAGTAGATTCTGATCTGATCGGTGACAAGCTGGAAAAAATCCTTGTCACCGGTGACACACCAAACGTCGAATCCCTCTTCGGCGGAACGGCGTGCGAAAGTTCCGATAATGTCGTCCGCTTCGTAGCCGGGCATCTCGAACGATGGAATATTCAGCGCCTGGACCGCCTGGCGAATTCGGGGAAGCTGTTCCGCCAGTTCGTCGGGCATCTTGGCCCGCGTGGATTTGTATTCATCGTACATCTTGTGGCGAAAGGTCGGTTCGGCGGTATCGAACACCACCGCCAGGTAGTCCGGTTCCTCATCCCTGATCAGCTTCAATAGTGAGTTGACGAATCCGAAGGTGGCCGAAGTGTCTTCGCCTTTTGAATTGATCAGGGGATTGCGAATGAATGCGAAGTAGGCACGGTAGAACAAGGCGGAACCGTCAACGAGATAAACACTGCCGGGTTTGGACTTCATTGGTACAATCCGTGCTTCTTGATATACTGAACCACCGAGCGAGGCATCAATTCGGCCAACTCTTCCTCAGAGGCGCCTTCATTCAACAGGCGACGGATTTCAGTAGAGGATACATCCAGCATATCGATGGTCACCATCTCGATCCGGTCCGCCGGAAACCGACTGATATAGTCGCTCCACTGATGCGGCGGACGTTGTCCCACGAGCACGCGCACTTCGGCGAAAATAGCCTCGGGATCACGCCATCGCTCCAACTCCTCCAGATTGTCCTCTCCAATAATGAAAGACCAGATCGCGTAAGGGTATCGCTCTCTGATCGCTCTTATGCTATCGATCGTGTAACCGGGAAGATCCTCATCCATCTCAATCCCACTCACGACAAACCGGTTGTCACCGGATGTCGCACACATCAACATCTCCATCCGATGCCCAAACGATGCACGGCAGACATCTTTGAACGGATGGCGCAATGACGGCACCAGAAGGACACCATCGAGATTACTATTGGTCGCTACTTGCAGCGCCAGATTTAGATGTCCGTGGTGAACGGGATCGAACGTCCCACCCAAAATGCCCCAGTGGCCTCCCTGGTCAGGAGTCGTCATCATCGGTCTTGGACGCGGTGGTTCTCTGAGCGATCTTTCGCAGATACTTGTCGGCTTTTTCAGCGAGATCGTGCTGCGGGAAGTCGCTCTTGAAAGCCTCCAGCTTCTGCTGAGCCAAAGTGTAATCACCCTTCTTGAAAGCCTGCTCACCCGGTTTGAAAGCCGCTTCCACTTCCCACCGGTGAGCTCGCGCCGCTTTCTCGTGATCACCAAAAACCGCCTGGAAATCTGAGAACCTGGTTCGGGCCTGATCGTATCGACCCATCTTGAAATCCATTACGGCGTATTCGTAAGTCGCCAGGGGAGCATACTCGGTGTCGGTAAAGTCATCGATCACTTTCTGGAAGTATATCTGGGCGGCTTCGTAAGCAGCGATGCGACTGTAGACAACGCCGGCGTCAAAATGCTTTCGGGCCAGTCGAGTGCGGGCAACTAATAGGTACTTGTGGGCGTCGGGCACTACCTCCGACTCAGGGAAATCGATAATGAAGTCCTCAAACTGCCTGATGGCAGTCTCCAGTTCCGATTGATCGAGACCGTAATGCTTGGGGGTGGCCTCGAAGAAGCAGACCGCTCTCATAAAAACCGCCTGCTCAAAATAGACGCTGGCGGGATAGTTGAGCGCCAGCCGATTGAATTCAACCTGCGCCACCTCGAATTCCTTGTTGCCGAAATATGACAGAGCCAGGTAGTACTGGGCCGTGTCGACAATCGACCCGCCGGGATAGTTGTATACGCAGGACTGAAAGATCTCAATCGCCCGCAGGTATTTGTGCTTATCGTATTTCTTTTTGCCTTCAGCAAAAAGTTCTCCGGCCGTCATGCTTGAGAGCGAACGAGAACCGGCGCAGCCGGAACCAATAATCGACATGGCTGCAAGACCTGCCGCCAGCAGGAAGATGACAAGGCGTGATTTCAAATCGCGTAGGTCTCCTTGAGCATTTTGTAGTTGTCCATAACCCGTTTCAGATACTGCTTCGGCATCGGCAGGTTCTGGCGAATCAGTCCTCGCAGCCGAGTCTCTCCCATATTGTAAGCCACGATCGCCTGCTGCACATCGCCGAATTTCAAGATTTGCTCGAACAGATGCAGCGTACCCAACTTGATATTGGATTGAGGTTCAAAAAGTGTCTGCAATCCCTCCCAGTCTACATCGGCGCGCATAGCCACATCTTCGCCGACATACGGTATCACCTGCATCAGACCGCGCGCCCCCTTGGGTGACACCTGTCCCTTGCGAAAGGACGACTCGGTGATGATAATGGCCAGCACAAACATCGGGTCGTAATGATAGCGCCGACTCTCGGTGAAGACGACATCAGATAACTGGCCGACCTCCTCATCGCTGAAGCCGATCTGGAAATCCTCAATCGCTTTGAAAATCTGCAATCGTTCCTCAAGCTCCGTGATCCGCTTTTGTTGAAAAGCGATCTGTCGCTCGAGATCAAACTTGTCTTTGATGAGGAAGATCAAGAGACCGGACTGAATCAGATAAATGAACACCGCCAGAAAACTGATCCACTTGGACAGGTAAATTCCAACCTTCTCTACCTGAATCATGTCTTAGTCCTCAACTGGCATTGCGTTCAAATCATACCCATCGGCGGCCTCAATCCTGACCCTGAGGATATCGCCAACTGCGATCTTTGAGCCGCTGACATACAACTCCTGGTCTACTTCGGGACAGTCGCCACGCGTCCGCCCCACGGCTGGGCCGTTGGGTCTAACGGAGTCTATAATAACCTCCTGAACAGTCCCGATCAAAGCACTATTTTTGTCAAAGGCGATCTCACGTTGGAGTGACATCAGTTGATCGAGACGCTCATTCTTCAGTTCGTCAGCAAGCTGATCATCCATTCCGGCGGCCGGTGAGCCATCTTCGGGTGAGTAAACGAACCCGGCTACTCTATCGAGTTTCCGTCGATCCATAAACTCAAGCAGCTGGTCGAACTGCGTTTTTGTCTCACCGGGGAAGCCAACAATAAACGTTGCCCGGATCACAGCCTCTGGTGAAGCGGCGCGGATGGACTCAATAAGGCGCTCGATACTATCGCGATCCGTCTGACGTCCCATGGCTGCCAGCAAGTCGCTGTTCACATGCTGCAGCGGCAGGTCGAAATATTCGAGGGTCTTGTTGGCGGCCGTCATATACTCGATCAACTCCGCATTGACTTGGGCTGGGTGCAGGTACATCGGTCGAATCCAGTGAACACCATCTATGCTGTCCAGTCTACGCAGCAAGTCGATCAGGCCGCCGTTGTCTTTCATGTCACATCCGTACAACGTGGCGTCCTGAGAAACCAGAACCAACTCTTTCTTGCCGGCCGAGGCCAGAAACTCGGCCTCCTCGATAATCGCCGGCATTGGTCGACTGCGGAAATTTCCGCGAATCTGCGGAATCACACAGTAAGTGCAACCACGATTGCAACCATCCGAAATCTTCAGGTAGGCATACGGAAAAGAGTCGGTGACAGCGCGCCGGGGGCCGTGCAAGTAACTAAGCTCGCGCGACTCGGTTTTCACGGTGCCGGTCAGCTTAGCCGCAGTACCCACGGCCTCAGCGATGGCATCAATCTCGCCCAGACCGAAGGCGCCGTCGATCTCCGGCATTCCCGACAGCAGTTCGTCACCGTAATGCTGGGCCATGCAGCCGGAGACATATAAGCGTTGCAGGCCACTCTCCTTTTTCAGATTCGCCAGTGACAGAATCTCTTCAATCGATTCTTCGCGGGCGGGCAGGATGAAGCAGCAGGTGTTCACGATAATTGTCTCTGCCAAATGAGGATCGGTGACCAACTCGTGACCGTCGCTAAGGAGGCGGGCAGCGATATAATCGGCATCGACGTCGTTCTTGGGACAGCCGAGCTTATGCAGATAGATTTTCATGTCAGAAGAGCTTCACAGTTTCGGCAGAATCGGGGAAGGCCGGCGTGAAATCATCATCGGCGCAAATCGTGTCGAGTTGTTGGTTGAGCAGTTCGATACGGTTGAACTCGTCGTTGATATCGTAAAACTCGAGACGTCGGATAACCGGCGGCTCCCCGCTTATGAGCACGGTCATGGAATCAGGAAGGTCACCGGTGATTCCGGGGCGAAGAAGCAACCAGTAGCGGTTTCTGGTCGGAAGAGAAAACGTTTCATAGAACTCATCCAGTCGCGTCACAAAAGTGATCTCGCGACCGTGATCGGTCGTATCGCCGACTGTTTCGACCAGGACTTGATTGTTTTCATACGAGAAACTGTAGAGCAGTCGGCCGTCGTAAAGATAGCTGTCAGGACCGAGCGTGACGTGGTAGCGCCCATCGGAGGCCAGGCAGGCGGTGCCGCTCGTCGAGTCGACGAGATCAAAAATCTCCGACTCGATAATGCTCACAAACTCCAACCGCACGCAAGCGGCCTCGGCAAGCCGGCTCTTGATCCGGTCGAAATCATCCCCGGCCTCAGCGTCAGTTGATAACGCCAGCGCCATGCAGGCTACAGTAGGCAATAGATATTTCGTAATCACGGTAGTTATACGCTTTGCGGCTGACTCAGTTCTGGCCTGTGCTCAAAGTCGAAGTCGCGCGCGGGTCGGCGAACAAGGTATCAATATAAGCCTTGTCGACCAGGACATCGCGGGCCTTGCTGCCATCGAACGGTGAAACGATTCCAGCCTGTTCCAGTTTGTCGATCAGGCGGGCGGCCCGCTGATAGCCGATACCGAGGCGTCGCTGCAACAGCGAAACCGAGCCCTGCTTGTGACGCACCACAACCTCGCAGGCCTCTTTGAACAAGGGATCACCGAAATCCACCTCGGCCTTGGTCGGTTCGCCCGACGCCTGCGACATGCTCTCCAGAGCGAACATTTCGAGACCCTGATCCTTGATGAAGTTTACGATAGCATCCGTTTCCTCGCTCGACAGATACGCACCGTGAATACGGACCGGCTCCGGTCGGCCGGTGTGCAGGAAAAGCATGTCACCCCGTCCCAGCAGTTTCTCGGCGCCGTTGGCGTCGATGATGGTCCTCGAATCTACTTTAGACGAAACCTGGAAGGCAATGCGGGCCGGGAAGTTGGCCTTGATGAGTCCGGTGATCACATCCACCGAGGGCCGCTGTGTGGCGAGGATCAGGTGAATGCCGACGGCACGCGACATCTGCGCCAAACGGGTGATAAGAAGTTCTGTCTTGGACGAGGTCGCCGACATCATCATGTCGGCCAGTTCGTCAACGAATATCACTATGTAGGGCAGCCGATTTTCGGGATCTTTCTGCTTTCCGTTATACTCCTCGATATTTCGCACGGAAGCCTCGGCCAGCCTGCGGTACCGCTTTTCCATCTCGACCACGGCGTCAGCCAACACCTTCTCGGCGCGTCTCGGTTTGGTCACCACCGGACGACCAAGATGGGGAACACCCGAATATATCGAAAGCTCCAACATCTTGGGATCGATCAGGATGAACCGCACCTGGTGAGGATGCAGCCGGTACAGGAACGAAGTGATCAGGATGTTCATGCAGACCGACTTGCCCGAGCCGGTAGCACCGGCGATGAGCAGGTGCGGCATCTTGGTCAGGTCAGCCACGAACGGCTTGCCTGAAGTGGTCTTGCCCAATGCCATCGGCAGCTTGTTGTCAGCATCACTGAAAGCGTTGGTCGCCAGGATGTCGCGAAGGTAAACTATCTGGGGCGACCGGTTCGGAATCTCCACGCCGACGGCTGCCTTACCGGGAATAGGCGCAATGATCCGGATGCGCTGCGCCTTGAGGGCAAGCGCCAAATCGTCGGATAGATTAATGATCTGATTCACTTTGATACCGGCCGCCGGCTTGAACTCATAGCGCGTGATGATCGGTCCGGGGAAACGATCGATATTACCGTCAATCCTCACTCCGAATGTTTCCAGCGTTTCCTTGAGCATCCGGGCCGTGAAATCCAGCTCATCATTGTTGATCGATGCTCCGGGCTGGGGATTATTTTTTAGCAAGTCCAGAGTCGGATAGCGGTATTCGACCGATTTCATCTGGAGTTTCTCGGTCTTCCTGACGACCGTGGTGCGACGTCGGCCCTCCTTGTTCGTCGTGGAAGTCTCGGCGGCATCGGCAGGTTCCCGCACAACGTCAGGCGCCTGTTGGTCGCGAATCGTATCGACTCCATCGAGTCCTGGCTCATCGTCCTCCCCCGCACCATCAGGCTCGCCGCCTTTGCGGCTAAGCAAAGCCGAAGCCCACTCAAAGCTCAGCGCTGCTGTAACCGGTCCACGGAATGCCTGGTACACGCGCCGCACCAAAGCACTGCCCGGTAATGACAAACGAACCGCAAATAAAGGAGTAATCGAGGTATACAGAACGAGCAGAATGAGGACAACTCCTCCGAGGAGAACGTACGATCCCAACGGGCCGACCAGCCTGACGCACAGTACGGTCAGTTTCAGGCCAAAGTAGCCACCAACGGTACTGTCCGGTAAACTCAAACTTCGGACCGCCAAAAGATGGATGTTGTAGATCATACTGCCCAGCAGCGACATGATGAACAGCAGGAAACTGTTAAGTTCCAGCCGCCCGGCCAACCGTGAAGGGAGCAGACGCAGGGCGATGAAAATGAAACCGAGGGGAAGGAAGTAGGCCAACCAGCCGACGAGTGTGGTCGTGACGTAGGCCAGGTAGGCTCCCATCATCCCGCCCTGGTTGCGAAAGGCAAGTTCAAACGGGTTAAGATGTCGATCTATCTCGCCGGTTATGCGAAGATCGTCCACCCTGTCATGGGTCACCAGAGAAATCAGCAGCAGCGCAGCCAGCAGAAGCAGCAACACGCCCAGGGCTGATTTCTTGCGGTCAATCGACTTTTTGCTCTTTCTGCGTGCCATGGTCGTCCTTCAAGGTCGCCAAAGTAGAAATCGTATGCAATAATAAAACGGCAGAGAACTTCATCCCTGCCGTTGTGCGAACCATGATTGAAGCTTTACTTCTTGACCGCCAGCTTCAGATGCTTGCCGGCCCTGAAAACCGGAACCTTGGTCGCCGGAATGTTGATTGAGGCGCCGGTCTGAGGGTTACGGCCGATGCGAGCCTTGCGCTTGGAGATCGTGAACGTCCCAAAGCCTGCGAAGCTGACCTTCTGGCCTTTCTTAAGCTGGGTCGTTACGCCGGCCATGAATGCTTGCAGCGCCTCGGAAGCCTGGCGCTTGCTGATTCCGGATTCACTCGCCATCAAGGCGATCATTTCATCTTTCGTCATCTCTTGACACCCTCCTTGGGTCGGTAAAGGGTTTCACGGTTTACTTATATTACGCCTACAGAAAACCAGGAGAGAGCCGCTCTGTCAATATAAAAATGTTAAAAAAACCTGTTAAACCGGCGTTTTTTGGACCTTCACGAGCGTCACTGGAAACCCTGAAGACCGGTGGTAAAGCTGTCGTGTCCGTTGTCGATCTTAATTTCAGGCAGATCGGTGACAAACAGCTTGAATCCGAAGCCACGATTTGAGCCGACCGGCACCCAATACAAACTGCCGCTCCAGCAGTGCAGTTTCTTGACGATATTGACCGAACTGTTGATCGTCTTGCTTTCCAGGAAATCGTAACGCTGGGTGTAAGTTACTCTTGTGCCTTCAGTTAGGTTGAACGCCATGGTGAATTGTACGAAGAAAGAGTTACTCTTGCTCCAGGCAACGCCGCGCCCCGATTCGGCGTAGCGATAATCGAGTCGACAATTCCAACTCCCCCGTCCAGCGCCGCCTGATGATCCGGCCCCCTGCCCAGCAAGTTGTGAGGCCGAATCAGCGCCCATGGGAATACCGGTGTCATCGAACAGAGGAAAA
>CBDUZQ010000002.1:0-24084 GCA_965371755.1 uncultured bacterium | reverse complement strand
CTGACCCCTGCGCAAACGCCACAACAGTGTTAGCCGCAGTCGTCGAAGAGGCTTCAGTATGGATCGAGAACTGAGCACCCTTGTTGGCCGCTACGAATTGCAGCGTCTGGTTTCCGCCAACAGCAGCCGTCAACTGAGAATCGACCTTACCAGCAAGGTTCGTGTTAGTATCCAAAGCAGCCTGAACAGCAGTTTCAATGGTGGCTGCATCGGCGTCGTCGGCTATGGTGACCGTGATGGCTTCGGTCACTTGCTGTCCACCATTTTCCTGGTAACTGATATTGAATGTATAGTTGCCTGAATAATCACCCAAAGCGCTGTTGGCCCCGACGACTGACATCCCCGCTGTCGCCGACAGGGTAGCGGTGGCATCGGCATCAATCACAGCAGCCTCGATTGAAAGACCTTGACCCCAGGCATCCGTGATAGCGACAGAATTGGTTGTGCGTTTGGCTACATCAGAAGCCTGAACGACGTCGAGATTGTGAACGCCTTCGGCCAGGTTGTACGGATCGCCATCGGTGTTGTTCAGCGAAATACCCAGCGAAGTAGTGTTCAGGGTGGCACCTGCGTCGGCTGTTTTCAGCGCCGCCAGCGCATAGGTACCTGTCCCGAGTTGAGAGTTGGTCAGGGTCACAAGAGATGTGTTTGCGCTGGTGATGGTTGCCACATTCTCTTTGGTGCCATCCAGAAGGTTCTTGGTGGCAAACTGGGTGTTGGCCGCAATACGATCGATGGTGGAGAGAGCATTCTTTATCTCCGCCTGGTCGGCAGCCAACTGGTTAGCATCGTTGAAACCTTCGTTGGCAGCGTGAATCGCCAATTCCCTCATTCCAGTCAACAGAGCGTTCATTTCAGTGAGCGCACCTTCAGCAGTCTGAATCATGTTGATACTGCCTTCGGAGTTGCCGATCGCGCGGTTAAGACCGGCTATCTGAGCCCGAAACTGCTCACTGATAACCAGACCGGCAGGATCATCTGACGCTTTATTGATCCGGTAACCGGATGACAGCTTCTGCATCGAACTTGACAACGCGTTGGTGGTGTTCACCAAGTTGCGGTGTGCGTTCAAAGCCGCCAGGTTGTGGTTAATGCGAAGTGACATGTGTCAATCCTCCTTGAAACGTTGGGGGTATCCTTACCCCACTTTCAGTTTATTAGATTGGTTTGTGTTCAATACAAAGTCACTTCCAATGTCTGCATCAATGGAGCCACCGTCCGATAAAGCCCATTCCGAGCTACAACAAGCCCGCGTTCTGTCCTCCTTTCCAGGATTCATCTATCTTACCCTATCTCATAGTTCTTTCGTTTTCCTAAGTTAATAATCGGCAGAACCTTGAACAACTTGATGGGTTTTCCCCAATGGATTGGCTCGATCTTTGGCAAGACCAAGAATCGGTGTTTCATCGGCAAAACACCTAAATCGTTGTCGAGGTTGCCACCTGCTCCAGTTTTTCACGCGCGGGGGTGAATTCCGGTTCCAACTGGAGTACTCGCTGATAGCCTAACGCTGCCGAATCCCTATGTCCCATAAGGCGATAGCACTCGGCTATCTTAAATAGAGCGAGAATATCCGTGGGATTCGACTGCATCACTTGCTCAAAACTCGCCAGAGCACCGGCGTAGTCACCGGTCTGCAATTTCAGATCACCGATGCTAAAGGCAGTTTGGGCTTCGCCCGGTTCGAGATCGGAATATTTCTCCAATGACGCAATTGCTTCTACCGGACGGTTCAACCGTGCCTGGGTCAGTCCCAGGTTACGAAACAGACAAGTTGGGGGATCTGGGTATTCAGACGCTTCTCGGTAATAACTTTCGGCTGTTTCATAATTCCCCTGTTTGAAAAAGCAATTACCCAAATCGTTCAGCAGGTCAGGCTCTTCTCCATCGGTCTTGATAATCTGTCCCAGCAGTTGGCCGGCTTCTTCGTAGCGCCCCTGGCCAAAATACAACTCGGCCAGGTGTTTTTTTATCGAGGTCTGGTTCTCGTCGATTGATAGAGCTTCTTCCAGATGTTCTATCGCCTTTGCACAATTGCCGTTTTCCAAATAGAACAGACCGCTATTGGTAAGAATAGTAAGATCATCCGGAGCCATCTCGACGGCCAACTGGTAGTACTCTTCCGCCTGTTTCAGATTCCCTCTCAGGGCGTTGATATTGCCCAATCCGGCCGCAGCCATCGCCGATGGTTGTGGGCCGGCTTGTTGAGCCTTGAATAGGTTCTCGGCTTCAGCAAGTTTGTTCTCTGCCATATAGATTCGACCCAGCCGCAAGGCCGCATCGGGATAACCGGGCGCGTGTTCTAACGCCCGCTGGTAACAATCTCTCGCTTTCTCCATATTCTCCTGGATTTCCCAGGCCATTCCCATACGATAACGAACCGTTGCCCGACTGTCGGCGTGGTAGAGGATCAAAGACAGGGTCTCCAGCTGCTCATCGTAAGCTGCTTGTACATCGAGGTATTTCTGCCAGGCTTCAATCGCCCTGGAGTGGTTATTTAGAGAGCTCTGGATATTACCCAGAAGCATCAGCGGATCAAGGTAATCCGGCTTAAGCTCAAGGGCTTTCAGAGCATATTCTTCTGCCGTCCGATAGTCCCTTTGCAGATTCGCGATCCAGGCCACATGGTTGAGCGCCATCACATGGGCTCCACGCTCCCTCATCGCATCCGGGTCAGTATACTCAACAGCTCGCTTGGCCGCGTCAAGGGCTTCGCCCGCAAGTTCGTGAGAGTCCTCCTTTAGTTGTCCCCGCAGCAACTGGGCTACATTGAACCAGGCATTACCGTTTCTGGGATTTTCATCAAGTTGCTTTTGGAGCAATGCCATGGTCCGGTGGAACTTGGCTTCCATCTTCTCCGGCGTCAGATCATAGCCGACGTGTTCCAGGCTAATCGGCGCCCGAGTAATCACGGAATTATCAGGCATGTCCAATGCGTTGTGTACGATGCCTTCATATCGCAGATTAAGATTCTTCCGCCAGAAGCGAACTGAATTCGAACCGGTTACCAGGTCATTGCTGCCTCTGTAACGGTTGAATACGTTGATGGAAATAATCTCGTTCTCCGGGCTGTTGATCAGTTTCAGCAACTGCGGGACATCGCTCTGGTTGAATCGCTCGTCGGCATCAATGATGAAAACCCATTCGCTGTTGGCCAACTCGACCGTGTAATTGCGATGTTTTGAGAAATCAGCTTCCCATTTCTGATGGAAGACTTTCGCGCCGTATGATTCGGCGATCTCGACAGTCTTGTCGGTGGAACCGGTGTCGACAACAATGATTTCATCAACCCAGTCGCGCACTGAGTCGAGGGCCTCGGGCAATAATTCTTCTTCGTTCCTGACCATCAGGCAAGCCGACACAGTGGCCTTTTTTAGATGCGAAGCACTGAACATCCGCAACTCCTGTACTTGCCGGCATACGGCCAGGCCGCGTTCGGTAAGAGCTTGCGCTTCGTCGAGACGGTTGACACCGCGAAGCAACCTTATCAGGTTGAGATAGGGTCGATGGTCGCCCGGATCGGCTTCAATGGACAGTCGGTAGTTTTCTTCAGATTCTTCGACCCTATTGGTCTCGCCGCAGGCGGCGCCCAGAAAGTTGTAGACTTGCGCGACATTGTCGGCCGTACTGCAAAACGGCGGTTCGTGGGTAAGCCCCTCCGTTTTCTTGCGGGACTCGAGAAAAGCACGCGCGTCCTGAATGACCTGGTCATACTCACGCAAAGAGAGATGCACGAAGGCGAGCACAAACTGAAAGTCCAGAGCATTCGGGAATTCTTCAAGACCACGTCGGGCAGCCTTTTCTGCTTCGACCGGTTGATTGCGGTGGGCATGGCCGAAGGCGGCCAGCACGTTGTATCTCCCTCGCGTGACCTTGTCGGCGAATGGGTATTGCGACTCCAGACCTTCCAACGCTTCGGCAATTTTATGGGTTTGGTCGCTACGCCAATAGTGCTCGGCCAGGTCAAGACGGGTTGGGATGTCGTCGGGGTGAGTGCGTACAGCCGTCAGAAGGCGGTCCAGCCGAGGATCGCCGGCTGCTGTGGTCGCCTCCTGGAGCGAGGGACGACAGCGTACGCTATTGTTTCGAGACCTGTTTTTCTTCTTTGCTTTAGGCATAACGATCCAATGTTAAGCGCCACATTATGCCAGCGATCCGAGTCATTTTGATCAGGACAACACGGTTGGGCGACGGCGCTGCTCGATTTGCCGGGCCGACCTAAATCTCAACCAGTTCCGGCTCTTCAGTTGTGGAGCCTGCCGACGAACTGATCTCGTCCATTATCATGTGCTTGACCTTATAATCAGAATTGACCAGGATCAGTTGCTTGGCATACCCGTTGTCGGTGTTAACCAGAATGGGACCCTGCAGATTCGCAGACATTTGCCTGGGGTCATCAGGTACCGTCACCACCACGTAGGTTTCGACTGCCTCCAGATTGGTGATCTCCAGCTCTGCGATCTCCTTCGGATTGACCTCGATGCGGTAATCCTTCTGCAAAATCGCCGGATTCAGTACGATGAAGGCTGTCGCCGAGTCCTCGGCTGAGTGCAACCAGAGAAACGGCGCCATCTCCTCACGCTCGATCAGACAGAATCTGCTCAACTGCTCGAAACCGAGGATGGGGCGTTTCATGGTGATCACTTTGTCGTCGGGAATCTCCAACTGACCAAATCTGATACTGTCGATAATCATATATATCCTATCCTTGATGGCGGCTTACTTCAGAAAGTTCAACAGACTCGGCTGAATGATCCTGGCCGCAGCCATCAGCGAGGCCTGATAATTGTTCTCCAGAGTAGCCAGATCCGTTATTAGCTTACTTATGTCGGCATCTTCGACGTTGGACAAGAGATTGGTGTATCCCAACTCCGAATCCTGAAGGCGCGCGGCGGTCATCTCCAGCCGCATGGCCCGCACGCCCGTCTTGGCCCGAGCGTTCAATAGGTGGCTGATCGAGAAATCCAGATTGTCCAGAAGATCTGCCACTCCTTCACGGTCATTGGCATGCAGAGCATTGGACAATACCATCAGGGTTCCTATCACATCTCCCGAGCCGTAGATACCCATCTCTTTGGTCAGACGACTATCTGAGACATCCTCGATAATCAGCGACCGGGTTGGGTCGTCGTTGGTGATTTGTATGCCCCGCCCATCGGCGTTGATGGAGGCAGTAATGTCCAGCCCGGAGTTGTTGATTCTGTCCAGGAGATCCTGCACTGTCACCAGACCCGGATCGGAAAGATCCAGTGTGCGCGTGGCGTCACCATGATGAATGACAATCTCACCCCCGGTGAGACCGTTGCCGCTGTTGAGGTCGCTCAGGTTAGTCGTAGCCACCAACTGCGGGTCGAGGTCACCACCGGTGAAATCGGCGAAGAATTCCCCCAGCACACCCAGATCGGCTGCGGTGGTGCCACTGGTCTCGGCGATTTCGAAACTGACCGTAGGCGCCAGGTCGCTGCCCGTGAGGACCGGGTCGATAGCTCCCTGAATACCCAGATTTGCTGCCGTATTTTCGTTGGTATCGAATTCCGAGATAGTGAGGTTCAATGGGACGCCGTTAGCGTCGGTTATTTCAAGTCCGGTGTTGGCGGCATTCAAACCGATGGACACGTTGGCCATCTGCGGTGGCGCCGCTGCCGCCATGGCAGCGTTGAATTTCGCAATTACGTCGGCTATCGTTGCCGACCCTGAAAGATCTACCTCGACATTGATTGCACCGCCGTCGGATACCATTATCTTGCCCGGTTCCATGTCCACACCGCCGCCGCTGTTGAGAACGGCCAGCGAAGTTGTATTGCTGATCTGGCCGGAGGCAGTGGTGTCGAACATGATGTTGTTGCCCTGGCTCATCGTGGCTACCACGTCGGTGATACCGTCGGCCGTCAACTGAGCATTGATGGTATTGATCACATCGTCCACTGTAACAGCGGCACTGAGATCAATGGTAGAGGTGATACCCAGGTTGCGATCGGTGAGAGTTATCGTCCCGGGGGTAGCGCCCTCTGTCAAGTCGATACCGTTGCCGTTATGCAGAGCGGTAAGCAGGGTAGTACCGGTAACACCGGCATCCAGGTCGGCATCAGCGCCCAGGACCATCAACTCCTTGAGGAAGACATCAGCGCCATTCAGATTGACCTGTAAACGCGACGATGATTCGATCTCGAACTCGATTCGCCCGAAATCACCACGGTAGACAGCACCGTTGGCTGTTGCGGAGAGAGCGTCACTCTTGGTCTTATACCCGGCAAAAATGCTCTTACTGCCAAGATCGCTGTTGGCGATTTGGAAGAAGCGATCGATGATATCATCGATCTCGATGGCCACTGCCTTTCGTTCGTCAGCCGTGTAAGTGTCGTTGGCCATGGAGACGGCGCGTTCTTTAGCCGTAGACAGCATGTTGCCAAGGTCGGAAAAAACGCTGTCGTAGTTGCCCTGCCAGTTCATGGCGGCATCGATGTTCGACCGATACTGAGCGATCCCGGCCAGCTCTTTACGGTAGTCCAGATCCCTCAGCGTTCCCAGTGGATCGTCGGACGGTTTGTTGATTCGCCGACCGGTCGACATCTGGGTCTGCATCTCGAAAAATCGACGCAACGAGCGTTGCATGTTGAACACCACTCGGTCGGCTATCATACTGCTGGATACGCGCATAGCTTAGTCTCTCATCATTAGCATCAGCGATCATTGGGCGGACTTGAACCGTCCGACTTACGTGGTCGACGGCGCGGTCGATGGTCCGATTTGTAGTCGATCTTGGGCGGCTTGGTTTCGCCTGACGCCTTGCCGCTGATCTTCCCTCTGATTGCGTTCATCATACCGAGCAAATCGTTCTTGATCGATTTGGAAGCTCGTCGGTTTTCCGCTTGAATCTTGACATAAACTTCCTCGCGATGAACAACCACTTCCGACGGTGCATCGATACCAAGCCTCACCTGGCGTCCGTGTATCCCCAGAACGGAGACTTTGATATCGTCGCCGATAGTGATCGATTCACCTAACTTCCTTGTTAGTATTAACACTCAACCCTCCGTGGTATTACCGTTCCTCGTCAACGGCATCCTGGTTAGCGTCCAACGATACCCATACCGTGAATGACCGTGTCCAGCGCCTGGTCGACGGCTGTGATCACTCGCGCTGCAGCGTCGTACGCGTGTTGAAACTTCACCAAGTTGGCCATTTCCTCGTCGAGCGACACGCCCTCTACAGACTGTCGCGCGTTGTTGATCTGATGGCCAAGCAGTTCATAGTTGTCCGTAAACGACTTCGCCTCGCGCGTCTCAACACCCAGCGTCCCTACCAGGCTGTTGTAATAGTCGTTTATGGTTATTGAATTGCCCTTCATTACTAACTGGTTTCTGAGCCCATAAAGAGCCAGTGCAATAGTATTGTCACCTACGGAATCCCGTAGTGAGGCGGCGGCGATATTATCCGTGTCGTTCAGCACCACGTCGCTGATTCGTATCGTAGCCGCGGTCGTAAAGCGACTGTCGAAGAAGTTGATACCCGTCGAATTGTCCAAACCGTATCCGGAACGATGAAGAGAGTTGACCTCCTCCACCAGCGTTCGCGCCATCTGATCCAGCTTTTCGAGATAGTCCGGAATAATGACGTCGCGTGACTTCAGGAGCCCTTTTATCTGACCGTTCAGGTTTTTGAAAGATATATCGGTGCCGGCCCAAACCAACTCATGTTTGATCGTACCCTTGTCATTGATAACCTCAGTATCTATGGCCAGCACCTTGTCGCCATCGACCAATGCCATCGCACCGATATAGACTATCATAGAACCATCGTCGTTTTGCGACGTGTTGACGTCGATGATCCCGGACAACTGATCGATCAAGACGTCACGGTAATCGCGCAGATCATTGGCCTGAACACTGCCAAGTTCACTACGCTTGATATCGTGGTTGAGGCGGCCGATTTCCTTCGCCAGCCGATTTACTTCGGTGGTCAGATTGACCAGATCGCGATCTACTGAATCCTGAAGCGCAGTCAGTTGTCGCGCCATCTCATGCAGACCATTTACCAGCAGATTGGATTGTTCCAAAACCGCCTCGCGGTAGCTGGAGTTCTCGGGTTCGGTCGACAACTCCGACCAGCCACCCCAGAAGTCGTTCAGCAGAGTGCCCATGGTAGCGTCTCCCGGCTCGTTGAACAGGGCTTCCACCTGGTCGAAAGTCTTGGAACTATAGGCCCACTGCCCCAGCGACTTGTTGTTCTGCCTAAACTGATTACCCAGAAACAGATCTCGCATGTGAAGCACATCGGTGGCCTTGATTCCGGTCCCCAGGATACCATAGGTCTGAACATCCGGCAGTGTCGTTGTTACCGTGACCCGTTGTCGGCGGTAACCGGCGGTGTTGACGTTGGCGATATTGTGACCGACCGTCTGCATAGACATCTGGTGCGTCAGGAGAGCCCGTTTGCCCAGTTCAAGACTCTGAAAAAGTCCCGGCATCACACTCTCCTGTCCAGCGCCACATTATACGACGGCTGGTCGGTAGCGCCGGCGGCGCTATAGGTCGACTGTGGACTACTCATTTTCGAAAGCATCTCCATCATCTTGGAGATATATTCGCGTGATTTATTGAGCAGCATCGCATTCTGGTTGCGAGTCTTCATTATCTTGTCGTTGAGAGTGCTGATCAGATCGCGCAGCCGGACCAACTGTGTGGCCTGAGTATCGTCAACGATCTTCAGCAAACGAGTCACATTGAGATCCCCCTCGATGCGGTTTTCCCTCTTGATCTGATGCACCGTTTCTTCACGCTGCTGGTTGAGCTTCCGGCTCTCGAGCAGTTTCTCTCTTAATTGGTCAGTGACTTCCTTGAGACCATCAGCATCATTAGAAACCAGCATCCGCTGCTGTTCTTCAAACAATGCGAGAAAGGATTCGAAGAGGGAGGCTTCCCTGCCAATAATTTGAATCAACCGGTCAATCATATCCCATGGCTCACGGTTACTGTGTAGCTTTCTTATCGACACTTCGGTTTCGCACTTTAGTATCGTGTGGTGCGGTTCGATCGCGCGCCGCCTCTAGAGTGTCGAGAACTTTGTCCACATAGGACCGGGTCTCCTCAAACGGCGGTACCCCTTTGTACTTGATTACATTGCCCGGCCCCGCATTGTACGCGGCTAAGGCGAGACGCACATCGCCGAAACGATCAATCAGGTCCTTCAGATAACGGCTGCCGGCGCTGATGTTCTCTTTCGCATCGAAAACACGTTTAACGCCATAATCTGCCGCGGTAGAATCAATCAACTGCATCAGTCCTTTGGCGCCGGCTGACGATACCGCTTTGCGATCACCGTTGGATTCCGCCTTGATTACCGATGCGATCAGGGCGGGATCGAGCGATGTGGCCTCGGCAGCCCGCTGGATGTGATGGTCGTATCGTCGCATGATCTCAGCGACACTTCGCGCCCTTTGTCCTTGCCTGAATGAGCTAGGTTTGGTGCGACGCTCCGGAACTGTCAGAGCGGACGGTTTCGTAGTCACTTCTCGAAACTCCCGCTGCGGAAGTTCGAACGTCTGCGATGTCTCCTTCAGTCCCTTGATCTGAACAGACGCCCCATTCTGATCGAAACCGGCGTCGACTAATTTCTCCATCGCTTTGTAAAGCATGTCGCCGACTGATTGGTTGCGCCCCAGCGACATCATCCGAGCCAACTCGGTGTCGAAGATGTCGTTGAAGATATCTTTGCTGTTCCCGGTCGAAAGAAGCGACTGCCCCGACTCGTCGTTCTTCGGGATAGTCTGTCGCATCGTTTTCAGCATATAGTAGTTGAAGAATGACTCGAATTCCTGCGTCGCTTTTCGCAGACGCGCCTTTTCGGCTTCCACACTGGTCCCTCTCCCCCCTTTGAGATGTTCCAGGGGGGAAGGTGGAAACGAAGCCAGCGCGACTTTGGAGCCAATAGCAGTCATTACAAAATCACGAGTTCGGCGCGCAAGGCTCCGGCCTGTTTGAGTGCCTGAAAGATGGAGATGATATCTCGCGGCGTAGCGCCGATCCTGTTGAGCGCCCTGGCTACCTGAGACAGGTACACGGCCCCCTTCATGTGGATCACCCGTGCGCGCTCATCAGTCACGGCCATGCGCGTTTGCTGTGTGACAATAGTCTCGCCACTGCTGAAAGGATCGGGCTGAGAAATCACCGGCGTAGATTCTATATTGACGGTGATGGTGCCGTGGGCGATGGCCACCGGCTCAATAGTGACATGTCGCCCAGCCACGATAGTGCCGGTTTTCTCATTGATCACGACGCGGGCGGTGTTGTCCGGAACAACCTGAAGCAGGCCGATGTCGGACATGAATCGGGCGCGTAGTTCCGGGTAGGACAATGAGTCCGGCACCGTCACCTTGACCCGACCGGCGTCGGTAGCAATGGAGGTCAGGCCGTACTTGATGTTGATCCGCTCGGCAATCCGGCTGGAGGTCGTGAAATCGGGGTTGTGCAGTGATAGAAAAAACTCCTGGCGCAACTCCGGTCGCGTTTCTACCCCTTTAGTGATTTTGCCGCCGCCGGGCACGCGGCCGACGAGCGTATAGTTGTTCACAATCTTGTTGCCATCGTCCACCTGGACGTTGAAGCCACCGATCGATACCGGCCCCTGAGCCATGGCGTACATCGTTCCGTCGGCACCGGCCAGCGGTGTAAGAATCAGTGTGCCTCCCTGCAACGACGATGCGTCGCCCACCGACGAGACAGTCACATCGAAGTAAGTTCCCTCCGTCTGATGTCCCGAGATGCGACCGGTGACCATCACGGCTGCTACGTTCTTAACCTTCACTTTCTTGGCGTCGACAGTGAGACCCATCCGTTCCATCATGTTCGTAAGCGATCGCACCGTGAACTGGGTGCCGGTGCCGTCGCCGGTGCCGTCCAGACCGATGATCAGTCCGTAACCGACCAGATCAACTTCCTGGGTGTTCTGAAGGGCGGTGATGTCTTTGATTCGAACCTTGGCGCCATCAGCCGGCTGCCACAGAGTCAAAATCAGAGCCAGCACGATCATCAACCCGGTCGGGGTGGTCAACCTTGTATATAGCATCGTCAACATGACTTCCTCCTAGAAAATCCAGTTGATGAAGCGGGTGATGAACCCCGGACGGGCGGCGGTGTTGGCCGAACCCTTGCCGGAATAATGAATCTCCGCATCAGCAATGAGGTGCGACGCGATGACATTGTCGGCCGTGATATCTTTGGACCGAACTGCGCCGGTTAGGGTAAGCACTTCACGGTCTCCGGAGATACCGACGGTGCGAGTGCCCTCGATCAACAGATCGCCGTTCGGTTTGACAGCCACCACCGTCACCGACATCTTGGCGCGAAGGCTACCGTTGCGCAGGTTCTCCCCCTTGCCGTCATGGCTGTTCTTAGCGTCACCATTGACACCGAACAAGGGAATAAAATCCAGGGGCCCTACGCCCGGACCACCCTGGGTGGAGAATTTGGTACTCTTTTCGGTCTTGGTTTCCACCTGCTGCGAGGCGCGGCTCTGCTCATAAATGTGTACGGTGAGGATGTCACCTACCTGATGCGCCTTGATGTCGGTGAACAACGACTGATCGCGACCGTAGCCATCGGCGCGCACCTTTAGAGCAAACGGCAGCAGCAACAGAGCGGCAAGGATCAAAAGAACTTTCCGATAGTTCATTGTACATCTCTCCATGATAGAGCCCGCTACGGATCGACTGCGACCGCCGTCGCATCGACAATACGGGCCAGAATAATCTTGCCTGAGGATTTGTTCTTAACTTTGATATATTCACCAGCCAGACCCGCCTGCAACGCCTTCCCTTCGGTGCTGATGCGACACAGGCCATCGGAATAGACAATGGCGACATCACGTCCGAACTCCACATCCGGGATAGGTTCCAGATCGCGGGCGGTCAGGATATTGCCGCGTCTGAGGTTCCGCTTGGCGCGATTCCCCACCAACTCGGACGGTTCAATAAGCGGCCGTTCGCGCAAAGTCGTAACTTCCATGCGCTGTCGCGTGAGTTGCTCGACTGTGACCGGATCGGAGCGTCGCACGTTATCCAATAGAACCAGTACGTCGGCGTACTTCCTGATTTTCAATCTGACCTGCCCGCTCTCTAACCGTTCACCGTCGATCTTCAGATCGGCCATCATCGAGAACAGCCCTAACGGTTCTTTCTGTGATAGTGGTCGCAGCGTCAGTTGCCGCGGGTTCACTTCAGCACTCTTCAGAGAGTGTGACAGGACCTCAACACGATACCAATTGGTATCCAGATCGTACATGGCGGCGACTTTGTCTTGGATCGCCTGCTCACAGGTAACCGACTCCGACGCCGGCGTCACCGTCAGCATGACAACCAAAGTGAGAATCAATATTGCTGGTAGTCTATTCATTGTGCGCTATCTCTTCAGGTTGTTGGCGATGGACGCCATGTCATCAGCCGTCTGGATGGCTTTGGAGTTCATTTCGTAGGCCCTCTGGGCCACGATCATGTTGACCATCTCATCGACCACTTTGACGTTGGACATCTCGAGGTATCCCTGGTCGATTTCTCCTATGCCGTTCTGCCCCGGCACATCGGTGATGGGATCACCCGAGGCCGCCGTCATTTCCAGCATGTTGCGCCCAATAGCCGACAGACCGGCCGGGTTGATGAACCTTGCCAGTTCAAGCTGGCCGACCTCGGTGGGCTCATCGGAACCAACCTGCATCACCTGGATGGAACCATCCTTGCCGATGGCGACCGAAGTGGCATCCTCGGGGATAGTGATTTCGGGCAGGATGATGTAACCGTCAGAGTTGACCAGACGGCCGTCAGCCGAGAGCTTGATACCGCCGTCACGCGTGTAGACCGTTCCACCGTCCGGGTGCTGCAGTTGGAAGAATCCGTCTCCAGTGATGGCCAGGTCCAGCGGGTTACCCGTCTGCATAAGATCACCCACCGTATATTGGCGAACCGTGGCGACCGGTTTCGTGCCGTACCCAATCGCCAACTCGGTGGGCACGCGACTGCCGATTGCTGTCGCCGATCCGGCCCGGCGGTACTTCTGGTACAGAACATCCTGAAACTCTATTCGGCTCCTCTTGAAGCCGGTTGTGTTCATGTTGGCCAGATTGTTGGCGATGTTGTCGACATTCATCTGTTGCGACACCATGCCCGAAGCCGCTGTACGCATCGCTTTTATCATCTTTATCTCCTTGGCTTGCGCCTCATTTACCCTTTACCGCCAACCCGACTGAACAAATTGTCCAACGACTGATCCTGTGCCTGAACAGCCCGCGAGTTAGCCTCGTAGGCACGAAACGAGATCATCATATCGATCATCTCGCGAACGATGTCGACATTGGACGTCTCGATGTATCCCTGTCTGATGTTGAACCGTTCTACCGCGATCAGTTCGGTACCCTCCGGCACCGCGTACAGGGAATTCCCAATCTTCTGCAACTGGTCGATATCACTCACCGTGCTCGGCACGATCCGGGCAACGATAACACCGTCCGAGTTAATCTCGCCGGATTGCCCTATTGTCACCATGCCTGAACCAACCTCGACCGGTCCTCCTTCACCGATCAGCCGGAGACCGCTGGGAAAGGTTACAAAACCGTCGGCGTCGACCATGAAACTTCCGGACCGAGTCAGCAGAACACTGCCATCTTCCGCCTCAAGCGTGAAAAAGCCGTCCCCTTCGATAGCCATGTCCAGCGCATTGTCGGTCTTGTCGAAAAATCCGGCCGTGAAATCCGTGTAGATGTCCTCGATCATCGGCCGTTCCCAATCCGACCGACGAGGCTGTAGTTTCCGCTCGGCCCGTGACAACTCCTGAGTGAAGATCATATCCCTTTTGAACCCTGGAGTCCCGGCATTGGCGATATTGTTAGCCGAGAGTTCCTGCTTCTTCAGGTGGGGCACCATGCCCGAGGCTGAGGTGTAAATTCCTTTAATCATACATTTCTCCGCCCCGATATAAGCAGCATCTGTGCCAGACATCGCGACACACAGCTAAGCTGCTGTCCGGTCATGGATTGCACTGACGAACAGGTCGGGGCAACGTCGGTCGGGAGGGTTCACATTGGAATCGTTTGCTCAGGACGAATGGATTATTTTTCCAGGGACAAGCCGATCGGCTGTCCCCTGTCTATTGTCGAGAAAGAGAGCGGATTATGGAAGTTGGTACTTGGCGATGGTCTTATTGATCAGTTTGTCCATGGCCTCGTTGAATCTTTGTTCGCTGTGGTATTCGCCGTTCGATTTCTGGTAGAGGGGACAGTCTGACTTGTAGCCGAAGCACTTCAGTTCCTCGGCCAGGTAGCAAGCCTTGATATAGGCACAACGTTCTATCTTGCGGGTTTGCTTTTGTATTTCCATAGTTGAAACATCGGCAGAATATCGTGAAAAATGAGCGTCGCCGTGGCAAAACGGGCAGACTGTACCGTATAAGGGATGAGTATGTGAATCCTCTTGCAAGCTGGAACCGACAAAAAACTATTGCCAGAACGTCCATCTTTGCCTATATTGCTGGCGGTTCAATAGCACCGGCTCAATTACTTACTCGGGTATCGGCCTTTGACAGTTTTCTGCTAACTTGCATTGTTTTTGCTATCTACTGGTTTGTAAAATGACGAGGAAACAGTGATGCGTGACAGTTTGAAGACTTATCTGATGTCGGCCGCGATGGTTCTGGCCCTCACCCCTACTGGCGGCTTGATTCTGGCCCAGGATCCCGGGATACCCGATACCCTGCGGATTGATTCCGCCGTGGCCCATACCAGCGGCAACGGCGAGTTGCCGGTTTATTTTACCAATGACCAATCTCTCACCGGGGTCGAGGTAACCCTCAGTTGGGATTTACCGGAAGTGACGGTGGATTCTTTCTCGTTCGTCGGTGGACGTTTGGCCGGGTACTCCTCTACCGGTTGGGCTACCATTGATTCCGGTCTCAGCATTTACTTCATAGCCTTCGATGATCTTATTCCTCCCGGCGAAGGGCTTCTGGGCACCATCCATTTCGGATATCTGTCAACCATCGACCCGCAGCTTATGACGGTCGACACAGCCACCATATTTGCGCCCCAGGTAGAGTACAGCACCCTGTTTTCGGATGACTTCCACGAGCCTTTCTACCCCCAGGTGGTCAAGGGTTATCTTGACATCCAGACCGGCGGTTGCTGTATCGGTGACCGGGGTAACATCGACAACAGCCCTGACGACGCTGTCGACATCTCTGATCTCGTTTACTTGATCGACTACATGTTCGTATCTGGTCCAGCGCCAGTCTGTCCGGGTGAGGCAAATCTGGACGCCGACCTGGGGGAAATTATCGACATCAGCGATTTGGTTTTCCTGGTTGACTACATGTTCCTGAGCGGCCCTCCTCCCCCACCTTGTTACCAGTGACGACACTGAACAGACGCCGCAGAAACATCGGCGTCGCTTGAGAACTCAATCGGCCTCCCATTTGGGAGGCCTTTTTCTGTAGAACTTTGATGTGGCCTGAAACAACCCATAGAGTGGCAATCTCAACTAAACCAGGTACCCCACAAAGAGCGAAGCGTCTGGTGGGTTCTTCAGATGAAACTCAAGCACTACGATAACGACAATCGCGCCCGGTTTTGTTATGCGGGTATCAGACGTCCTCATCTACCCAAAAAACAACTATGAGGGGCAGACCATGAGGTCTGCCGCCCACGGAATCTATCTCTCGATGTTAACCACCGAACAGAAATTGCCGAGTTTCAGTCCGGCTACGATTCAGTCTTGCGGCGATAGGAGGTAACGGCGATCTCGTCACCCTCTTTGGTGAGCACTTGTTCGATCTCGGCGATGTGTTTAGCCATCTGCCGTTCTTTGAGCTTCTCAAGAACGCGACGTTCTTTGGCCGCTTCAACCAGGTCAGTACGTTTCGACTCCCCCTCCTCTTCCAGCACTTTGAGCAGTTCGGTGCCGGCCAGTCGTTCGCGTTTCAGTCTGGCCAGATAGCGCGAGTAGACTAACATCTCGGCCACTAAGAGACTTTCCTTCATTTGGTCGCGCTGCTGAGACAGATTACTGTCACGGGACAGGTCAAGACGATCCAGTTCGTTTGACTGGTGGTGAACTTTCTGGACGGCTGAGGCGTGCTCTCTTTGGCGCTCTCGTTCGATATGTTCTTTGACCTTCAGGAGTGCCTGCAGACGGTACTTGAACTTCTTCACTGGATGCGCCCCTTAGTCGGCCAGTATTTCCCCAAGCCGTTGGAGAGAGTCCTCGTGATCGGACTGTTCCATTATGGCCTGTTGGAAGAACTCATTGAGAGGTTCATGTTTGTCAATTGCCCGATCGATGCCCGGATTGGAGCCTTTGACGTATGCACCGATGTTTATCAAATCTTCAGCTTCATGGTACACTGATATCAGTTCCCGCACTTCGCCGGCCAGCTTTTGCTCATCGTCGGTCGCTACATCCTTGGCCAGTCGGCTGATTGAATCGGGCACGTCGACGGCCGGGTATTGGTTGCGGGTGGCCAGCCGGCGCGACAGTGAAACATGTCCATCCAGGATCGAACGCACAGCGTCCGAGACAGGCTCGTTGAAATCATCACCTTCCACCAATACGGCGTAAATGCCGGTTATGGAACCCTTGGCCGTGTTCCCGGCCCGTTCCAGAAGACGTGGCAGCAGAGCGAAGACCGAAGGTGTGTAGCCTTTGGTGGTTGGTGGCTCGCCGACGGCAATACCGACCTCGCGCTGGGCCATAGCTATTCGCGTCAGAGAATCCATCAGAAGCATGACATCACATCCCTGATCGCGGAAGTGTTCGGCGATGGTCGTCGCGACCATGGCCCCCTTGATTCGTATCAGGGCCGGCTGGTCGGAGGTCACGGCAACGACCACGCTGTTTTTCATCCCTTCCGGCCCAAGATCGCGTTCAATGAATTCACGCACCTCACGACCGCGCTCACCCACCAGCGCGATGACGTTGATATCAGCCGAGGAACCACGCGCCATCATACCGAGCATGACCGACTTACCGACCCCCGAGCCGGAAAAAATGCCCATGCGCTGGCCTTTGCCGATGGCACAGGTGAGGTCAATAGCCCGTATCCCCGTGCGCAACGCCTGTTCGATCCGCTGTCGTTTGAGGGCGGCGATCGGTTCAGCATGCACCGGGCGCATGCTGCTGGTGAGCACCGGTCCCTTGCCGTCGATCGGTTGGCCCAGGCCGCCAAGAACACGACCCACCAGTTGGTCTCCGACCGGCACGCGTAGCTGCTCAAAAGTCGATGTTACGATGGCCCCTGGGGTGATACCCGATATTGATCCCAACGGCATCAAGAGAATTCTATCGTCACGAAAACCGACCACCTCGGCCTTCATGCGAACACCACTGTCGAAGTTCTCAATATGACACAACCGGCCGACCGATACGGCCGGCCCGGCAGATTCGATCACCAGCCCGACCACCTTGGTAACTTTCCCAAAATGTTTGATCGGCCGAGCATTGGCTATCCTTTCGGCGTAGACATCATAAGCGAAATGCGTCAAGAGCTCTCCTCAGTGAGAAGGATGGCCTCCCCAATGACCTCGAACTGTGACTCCAGGCGGGCGTCGATATCACCGGTAGGCGTTTCAATGAAGCAGCCACCGTACTTCACCCGTGGATCCGGTTCGATGGTGATCTCTTTGATCGTAGTGGAACCCTTGAGGAACATGTCGATGTTTTGTTCGACGATCGGTAAGTGATCGGGATGAACCTTGATCTTCAGCCGCGATCGGTCAACGAGGCCGTCAATAATGCCGCTGATCATTTCGAGAGTGACTTCCGGGTCCGCCTTGACGGCATCGTAAGTGACCTTGCGGCTGATCTGGATTACCAATTCGAGAATCCTCTGCTTGGCCTCATTCAGTAGCGATTCGCGCTGAGTGACGGCATCTTTGATAGCCTGGTCTAATTGTTGAAGGACCTCTCGTGCCTTGCCCAGCCCCTCCTCAAGACCTTTGTTGTGTCCTTGCTGGAGACCATCTTGGCGAGACTTATCAGATATCTGCTGAAGGACACGATCGATCTTATCGACTTCCTGTATGGGGATAAGTTTGGCGCCATCAGGATCGGTGAACACTTCCACGTTCGGCAGAATTCTGGCCAGTTTTTGTTCGGCCGCCACCTCTTTGTTGCGATCAAGGTGCTTTTCGCCAATGTAGACGGTGGGCGCCTGCTGCGTATAGCGAATAATTTTAGACAATGACGTCCTCTTTGCCGCCTCGACCAGAGATGATGATCTGGCCTTCTTCCTCCAGGCGACGGATAGCTTCAACAATGCGCGCCTGGGCCGCTTCGACGTCGGATAGGCGTGTTGGTCCCATAAACTCCATTTCTTCCTTGATCATCACCGACACGCGCTCGGACACATTAGAGAATATCTTGGTCTTGACCTCATCACTGGCGGCCTTCAGCGCGAGTGACAGATCCTTGGTCTCAATCTCCTTGAGCAGCCGTTGGACGGCACGGTCATCGAGGAGCACGATGTCGTCAAAGACGAACATCATGTTCTTAATCTCGGCTGCAAGATCGGGGTCACCGGCTTCCAGTGACTGCAGCACGTTTTTCTCGGTCGAGGTGTCGATCAGGTTGAGTATTTCGGCTAGTGCCTTGGCGCCGCCGGAGGTGGACATTTCACCACTGCCCGACTGTTCAAAATGACCCTCAAGGGTTTGTTCGATTTCGCGCAGGATGTCCGGCGCGATTTTTTCCATGGTAGCTATGCGGAACGACACTTCTCCCTGTAACTCCGGGGATAGTTCGGCCAGCACGGCAGCGGCATGGATGGAGGTCAGTTGGGTCAGGATCAGGGCTATTGTCTGTGGATGTTCGTTCTGCAAAAAGCCGGTGAGCTGTTTGGGGTCGATGTCCTTCAGCAGTGAGAAACCGGTTGAGCGAATCGTCGTCTCCAGCCGATGCATAATCTCCTTGGCTTTGCCGGCACCGACCGCTTTCTCCAGTATCTGGCGAGCAAAGTCTACACCACCCTGGGAGATATACTGCCGAGCCATGAAAATCTGATGGCATTCGTCGATCACCTTCTCTTCGATTTCGTTAGGGACGTCGCGCAGGTTCGCGATTTCGAGGGTGATGGCCTCGAGGTCCGTCTCGGCCATTCCTTTCAAAACCAGGGCCGAGACTTCGGGTCCGAAAGCTACCAGCGCAACGGCGGCCTTCTGCATCGGGGTCATTGCTTCGTATTCCATAGTCAACCTACTCAACCATCATAGTCTTGATGACTTTGGCGATTTCCTCCGGCTCCTTCTTGGCCGTCTCCTGCATTTTGTCCACCAGGCGCGGTTTGCGCTTCTCCGGCAACACATCCGGTATCTCACTCTCTACCGGCTCCAGCGGCGAAGCAGCCCGAGACGGAGACGGCGGAATCAAGCTAGCCAAAGCGCCAAACAGCTTCCTGGACTTCTTCTTCAGATACAGAAATAAGAAGGCTGCCAGCAGCACATACCCGACCTTGCGCGCCACGTCCATGTAGAACTCCCGAAGGTACATGGAATCAAGGGCCTCACGGTCGGTATCGATGTTCCTGCGATCGAATGCAATGTTAAGCATCTCGACCTGGTCGTTACGCTCAGCGTCGTAGCCGATGGCGTTCTTGACAACGGACTCGAGTCGGTCGAGTTCCTCGGGTGAGCGCGGTTCGTAGATCAGTTCTACGGCGCCTCCCTCACCTGCCACTTCGGAGTAGATGCCGTCAACCAGCACCGCCACCGACAATCTTTCGATGTTGCCAACGGCGTTGACGATGTGATCAACCGTCCGGTTCAACTCGTAGTTGGTGATCACCGTTTCCTGGGCGTCCTCTTCCTGGCTCTCGGAGACATCCTCGTTGCGATCAGAGGAGCTGTTTGAATTCTTAATGCGCTGTTCACTTCGAATTGAGGGGGCGTTGGCGTCATAGATCTCAGCCGTCCGCTCCAGTTGCTGGAAATCGAGTTGCGCCGTCACCCTGACAACCGCATTCCCTGATCCCAACACCTCGTCCAGCATAGTCTGGGCTTTCTGTTCCAGATGCTGTTCGACCGCATGGCCAACCTCAATCTGCGAAACACTCAACCCGGCCAGGGCATCGCTGTCCTGTCCCGACGACAGCAGATTGCCGTCGTAGTCGACAATAGTGATATTTCCCGGGGTCAGACCTTCAACCGATGACGCCACCAGATGCGAGATACCCGCCACCTGCTGTTTGCCCAGACCGCCGCGTCTAAGTTTGAGCACCACCGATGCTGTGGCCTCCTTCTGGTCCTCCTTGAAAAGGCGGTTCTCGGGGATGACGATATGCACACGGGCGGCGTCGACTTCCCGCAGTTGCATAATTGTGCGGGTGAGTTCGCCTTCCAGGGCGCGGCGGAAATTCAGGTTCTGTAGAAAGTCGGTCATGCCCAGGTTGTTTTCATCGAAAATCGAATAGCCGACGCTTCCGGACCGCGGCAACCCCTCCGTGGCCAGTGCGATGCGCGCCTGATAGACCTCCGACGACGGCACCTCGATGGTGCGCCCACCGGCCGTTAGCCTGTAATCGATGTTGTTCTGGCTCAAGTATGAAACAACCTCACCGGCCTCGGCTTCATCCAGATCGGAGTACAGCCGGGCAAAGGTGACAGTGTTCAACCAGCCCACGAGAAAGACCACGCCGACCAGGGTTCCGGCAACGACACCTAAAAGCATCATCACCTGGCTGGCCGACATGCGATCAACAAATCCCGCTACGTTCTTAAAAAACTCCTTGGGAGCCTCCATAAACCATTCCTATCGGTTCCGGTACAACGATCCATCCATGATCGCCCGGGCTCATGATTCAAACCTATATGGGCATTCGCATTATTTCATTGTAAGCGTTCATCAGCTTGTTTCGGATCTCCAGCAAAAGGTCGGTGGCGATGCCGGCCTGCTCAGCCTTAATCATGATCTGGTGCAACTCTACCGGTTCGCCGGAAAGAAACGCTTGCTGAATTTGAGCCGAATCCTGATGCAGCCCGTTGACGTTGTTCAACAGTTCCCCCAACATGTCAGTAAACTTCTCCGATTTGATCGGTTCGTCGGGACCAAGATTTACTGTTCGACCACCGGGACGCTCGATGAGACCTGGTATCATACGTTGGACACTGTTGATTGCGCTCATTATCTCACTCAGACTTTCAGATCGACAACGTTCCCCACCGCCCGGCCGGCCGATTCACCGTCGGCATTAGCAGCGTAACCCGGACCGAACCGTCCGCTGTCATTAAAGCGGCTGAACAGAAGATCGAGGGCGCGCGTTTCCGGTTCGGTCAGGTTGTCGGCGTAGCTGCCACGCGGCACTTTTACCGCCAGGCGCGATTCACTAACTTCTTCCTGTGGTGTGATAGCGACTTTGTTCGACTGGTCGGACGCCGTCGTGGAACCGTCCGCTTGCTCGGGGATATTCTCCTGACGGTTGAACTGCTGGTAGGTCTGAACACCTACGGGGTTGACTTGCATATCTTATTCCTTCCTAAGACTATATTTCCAGTGCGTCCTCGGCCATTTTCTTGGCCGCCGAGATAGCCACCGTGTTGGCCTCATAAGCGCGTGTCGCTGCCATCATGTCAACCATCTCGGTAACGATCTCGATGTCGGGCATTTTGACGTACCCCTCACTGTCGGCGTCCGGATGCGACGGATCATGTACTAATTTGTAGCTGGAGGTGGAATCGATTGTCTCTTCGTGGCTGACGGTCGGCAATTCGACATTGCGTTCGATCCGCTCCGAGTGAACCGGCAGATGACGGCTGTTGGTCCTGGCCAGATGCGTTCCGGCCTGCCTGATCATATTCCGAAAACCACCCTTAACCGCGTCTTCTTCAACCAGAACGCGGCGACGGCGGTACGGACCGCCTTTTTCGGTGCGAGTGGTCTCAGCATTGGCGATATTGCGCGCCGTCGTGTTCATGCGAGCGCGCTGGATCGACAGTCCCTGCGCTGAGGTCTCAATTGCGTTGAGTATACCGGCCATCAGTAATTCCTCTACCTGCTGGTTATAACTTTGCGCAAGCCGTCAAACTTGTGCTTAAGCAACCTCGCTCCAATGGTGAATAACAGTTCGTTCTGGGCCAAAGTCGAAATTTCCTTGTCGATATCGACTGAGTTCATATCCCCATCGATGATTTCGGCCTCATCCGGTTCGGGAGGACGTTCAGCGTGGAAGCCAAGTGGCAGGTGCGCCCGATGCGAGCGTACGCCGGCCAGATTCTCGGTCTCGCTGGTGAGACGCGCAAACTCAGCGTTGAAGTCCATGGCACGACTGCGATAGCCGGGAGTCGAGACGTTGGCGATATTCCCGCCGATCAGTTTGTGACGGAACGAGGCCAGATCGAGATACTTCTCAAACTTCGGTATCCCGATACTTTGAAACATGAAACTGGCTGTTTTATTTATCATACCATTGCTCACACGCTTTTCTTCGCACGGCTTCTAAGCAAGGCCAGTGCCAAAGCGACGACGTCGCCTCTATTTCGTTGTTGGGTTTATAGTTATCCCTTACAGGCTGACGCCGGCTGGGATGCGGTTGGAAACGCTTGCGGAAACGATTTCCACCAAGAACGTGAAGATTTTGCTATTGATCGGTCTGGCCGTACAACTGGGCCGAGGGTTCCGTGCGAGAAAGCTCGCGAGTCAGCACGACGATGTCGACGCGTCGATTGGTGGCGCGGTTCTCGATTGAGTTGTTGGGTCTGATGGGACGGTATTCGCCGTAACCGAGGGCGGAAATCCGACCGGGCGGCATATCGTGCTCTTCGATGAAGTAGCGCACTACTTCCGTGGCCCGGGCCCCCGAGAGTTCCCAGTTGGAAGGAAAGCGCGCCGTTTTGATCTGTAGGTCGTCGGTGTGACCTTCGACCCGAATATGGTTGGGCGTATCCTTGATTTCCTCATAGATGAGGTCCAGCAATTCCTGGGCTCGCGGCTGCAAATCGGCCGAGGCGACGTCGAACAGCGCCGACTCCACGATATGCACCACCAGCCCGCGTTCGGTGACCTCGGTCAACACCTCTTCCCCACGCCCCTTGGGCTCGAACTGTTCTTCGACCTGTCGCTGGATCATGCGCAGGTCCCCCAATTTGAGAACACCATGGCCGGTCTTGAGTTGTTCATCATCGTAGGTCTTAAGGATGCTCTGCCCTCCCTTGAGGATGCCGTTGAGGGCCTCAGCCATCTTTCCGAAGCGCTTGGCATCGACCTGAGACATGGAGTACATAATGATAAACAACGCCAGCAAAAGCGTAATCATGTCGGCGTAGGTCAACAGCCACCGCCCATGGTCCTCCTGGTCATCTTTCTTGCGACGTAAACGGCGCATGGCTACAACTCTTGAAAACGGTGACGGGGAGCGACAAACCCGACCAGACGGGTACGGACGTTACGCGGTGTATCACCTGACTGCAGGGCAATCACACCTTCAAGAATCAGTTCGAGATGGGCCAACTCTTCTTCATGGCGCATTTGCAGCTTATCCGATATCGGGAGGAAAAACAGATTGGCCAGGCCGACCCCCCAGAGGGTGGCTATGAAAGCGCTGGCGATGGCGGCAGCCATCCGGCTGGCATCCGAGGTGTCACCCAGGGCGTGGATAAGGCCGAGCACGGTTCCCAGGATTCCCATGGTCGGTGCGAAACCGCCCGCCTTCCTGAAGAAGGCAATCCCTTTGCGGTGACGTTCTTCTATGTAGGCGATTTCGGTTTCGAGAATCTCCTTGAGGACGGTCACTTCAGTGCCGTCGATAACCAGCTGCACGGCTTTGCGGAAGAACGGATTGCCGATTGTCTTGAGGGTTCGCTCCAGGCCGAGGATACCATCCCGACGGGCCTTTTCGGCCAGTCTGACGATTCGATCTATGGTCTCGTTGAATGGATGAGGTTTGCCGAAAAAGGCGAGGCGCAGATACACCGGAACCCGCAGAACGGTTTGGATCGAAGTGGTCACGGTAGTGGCGCCCAATGTGCCCCCTACCACGATCAGCAAAGGAGCAGTCAGGAAAATAGCATCGGGGTTACCCCCCTCCAATACATAGGCAAGACCGATAGCACCGACCGCCATCA
>CBDUZQ010000001.1:0-26698 GCA_965371755.1 uncultured bacterium | reverse complement strand
GACGATCCAGACCCAATCTCCTTCGCGGACAGCCACTCGGTCGTCCCTGGGTTCGCTGTCGATTGAGGCCAGTTGATGTTTTGCCGTCTCCAGATCTCCGTTGACCGAGAGTCGCATGAATCGGTTGTTGCGCAGGAAGCCGTCCAGTCGGATGGGTGAAGCGAGATAGTCGGTCCCGTCCTTAGAATAGAAATACAGATCGTTGTTCAGATCATCGGCGCGCACATACTGGTTTTGAGCAAACGAATAACCATCCTGCTCGGAACTGTATCGCGTGGCCAACTCAATCTCGCCGCGCGGTCCACAGACGGCCGCCACCTCGACTGACGGCGCCGACAGGGATTGGTCCGGGAAGACTACGCGCGCCGAGACATAGTACCTTACACCGTTGTCGAGTCCCTGAGCATCATACTGCACGACACCGTCGTCGGGATCAGTGTCACCGGGGTATACCGTGGCGTTGAACGGCTGGGAGTCGTCTCCTGACAGCGGCTGTTCATTTATGTAGATATTATATCCGCTGATCAACCGCGGACATTCCACTTCCCAAGCTATCGTCATAGCTCCATCGCCGGCCTCAATAGTCGGAGCCTCTGGCCGACACGTCGCCCGTTGCTCCACTCCGGGCTGGGGCGGTCCGCAGCCGAAGCTCGCCAAAAGGATCATCAGAATTATCGAGGCAACCGTTCTCATTTCGCAGTTAGCTCCATCTGTCGCGGACACAAGAACCTCGCTTCGCCTTGCGTGATCAGTACATCTTCCTCCAACCCGACACAGCCGATACCGGACAGATTGATTTCCAGTTCCAACGTGAATATGTTTCCCGCTTCAAGTTCGATCGTCGGCGACCTGCCATAGCGTTCCCACTTGGGCCCGATGAGCGCGCCGCCGTCATGCACCCCGCGGCCTAACTGGTGACCAAGCGCGTGCTGGTACACAGGATAACCATTGTCGAGCAGCATCTCCCGTGCAACGGCATCGATCTCAAAACCTCTGACACCGGGCTGGGTACATCCGGCTGCCTCGGTGATGATATCGCGCACTGTCTCGAACGCATCTTTCAGGTTTTGCGGTGGCGCGCTCTCCCCCGGTCTGAGGAAGTAAACCAACCGCTGCAAGTCGGAACAGTATCCCTCGACCTGCGCTCCGAAATCGACATGGAGGAGATCCCCGGCCTCAAGTTTGGCCTCGGTCGGTAAGCCGTGCCCGGGTGAAGTCTTGTCGCCGGCGTTGACGATAGTATCAAATGAATTCGCGACGCCGCGGTTGGCGATCTCTGAGTCGATCACAGCCGCGATCTCTTTCTCGGTCATGCCGAGTGTGATCTTATCAGTAGCTGCCTTGAACGCGTCGTCCGCCAACACAGTGGCGCGGGAAACCAACTCGATTTCAGAATCGAGTTTGCGGCTGCGAAGTTTGGTGCAGACAGTTTCGGCAGATATTATCCGATCGACGTAGGGTGTGTCGGATAGATAGTCGAGCAATGTCAAATACATGCCGTGAGTCAGACCATCGGCGGCGGGATTGTCCTGGGAATAATTGACGGCTATCGACTTCGGGTCCAGCCGCGTGACCAGCCTGCGGAAATCCTCGCGCACTCCCTCGGTGTAAGTCACCACCTCGGTGAAACAGCCGCTACGCTTGAAATTCTCTTCGTCGAGATTCCCGATCAGCGCAATGGCGTCGCCCTTGCGCGTGTAGAAGAAAAACGACTGCCAGGTGACATCATGGCCGATCACCAGGGCCAGCACCGGGTCGGCCATGATTGACGTCTCGCGCACGGCAACCAGCCACATATCTATTTGAAGCTCCTCCAGCAGCCGGTTGACTTGCTGAATCTTGTCTTTGACGATATTCATGGCGGCCAAGATAGGCCACACCGTGGCTATTTACAAGAGGAAAGCAGATGCCAACTGGACGCGCGGCACCAAGTAAGGAGCGAATACCCTTCGATTTCGCCCACAGGCCGGCCCTTCGAGCCACCACATACACAAGCTCTTGCCCACCAGCACCTTAGGCCTTCACATAATTGTAAAGAAAATGGCCGGATCGGTCGACATAGGATTAGATAGCAGATCGAAAGAAATCCCAACAGTCTCAACCGTGTTTTTCTAACACAGGAGGACGTTATGTACGAACCTGGCTATGACGGCGGTGGAATAAGTATAGCCGCGGTGTTGGCTATCCTGGCCATCTACTGCTACTTCGCCTACGCCCAGTATAAGATCGCTCAGAAGGTTGGCTGTGCCGACCAGGCATGGTGGTCATGGATCCCAATCATGAACCTGTTCCTGCTGACTAGGATGGCAGGTAAGGCGTGGTTTTGGGCTCTGCTTTGCTTCATCCCGATCATCTCCCTGGCCGCCTGGGCTCTTTTGTGGGTTGAAGTAGCAAAAGCGGCCGGGCATTCCGGCATTTGGGGTGTCCTGATGCTGCTGCCGTTCTTGAATTTCGTGGCTATCGGCGTGATGGCTTTCAGCGGTGGATCATCCGGCCCTCTTCCCACCTCCGACCAGATCGACACTCGCGAACCAACGCACGTGGGGTGACGGGTAGACCAGTTCTTTTAGCGAATCGAAGTTCGCAGTAAACTTGAAAGGGCGAGCCGCAAGGCTCGCCTTTTTGATGCTTGATTCACGCTCCTACGTTACAGCCGGAAGACGCCTGGTGTTTGATCAGTACGCCTTGGCCCATACAGCGTCGGTGGTGGCTGAACCGCCGCAGATGACGCACTTGCCCTCGCTGCCGCTCTGGTCGAGTGGCAGGCAGCGGATGGTTACTTTCAGCGCCGCAGCTTTATCTTCGCAGTCGGGGTTGTCGCAGTATTTGGCGCGGACAAAGCCGCCATGGATCTCCGGCTTTTCCGCATTCTCCGGCGTAAAGAACGATTCAAAAGCAGCGTAGTCGGTGATATTGGTATAGGTGTATTCGTCAAGCAGCGCCTTGGCCTGGGTATACAAATTGTTCTGAATCTCCGTCAAGGATGAAACCACGAGATCGGCGACTTGATCTCTGTTGATCGACTCAGCCGCTTTGAGACTACGGTCGCGGCGACCCATGAAGACAGCGTTGGCTTCCATGTCGCGAGCACCAATCTCCAGCCGGATCGGCGCGCCGCGCTTGACCCACTGCCACTTCTTGTCGACCGGGCGTATGTCGCGCTTATCAACCAACACCGACACCGGCGCACCGGCCCAACTCTGCTTGCGAATATCGTCTGCAACGGCGTTGGAGTAGGCCATAATGGCCTCTTCCTCACCCGGCTTGTTGAGCATCGGAATAATCACCACCTGTTTCGGCGCCACTTTGGGCGGCAGCCGCAAACCGTCATCGTCGGAGTGCACCATGACCAAGGCGCCGATCAAACGACTGGAGACACCCCACGAGGTGGTGTAGGCCAGTTCCTGCTCACCGGCCTGGTTGGAAAACTGAACCTCAAAGGCGCGCGAAAAATTCTGGCCCAGATAGTGGGAGGTACCGGCCTGAAGCGCCTTGCGGTCCTGCATCATCGCCTCGAGACAGTAAGTATTTACCGCGCCGGGGAACCGCTCGGCTGGTGTCTTCTCGCCTACAATCACCGGAATAGCCAGCGTTTCTTCGACAAAGGTACGATACACCTTGTCGAGAATCATCAACGTCTCTTCCATCGCCTCTTTTTCCGTCGAATGCGCAGTGTGGCCCTCCTGCCAGAGGAACTCAGTCGTACGCAGGAATATCCTTGGCCGCATCTCCCAGCGGACGATATTGGCCCACTGGTTGATCAGAAGTGGCAGGTCACGATAGGACTGGATCCACTTGGCGAATGATCGCCCGATGATCGTCTCGGAAGTCGGTCGCACAATCAACGGTTCCTCAAGCTCGCCGGCAGGCACCAGGTGTCCGTCTTTTTCGACCAGTCGGTGGTGAGTAACAATGGCGCATTCCTTGGCGAAACCTTCGACGTGTCCCGCCTCAAGTTCCATGAAGCTCAGCGGAATGAACAGCGGGAAGTATGCGTTCTCGTGACCGGTTTCTTTGATAAGGTCATCCATACCTCGCTGAATTTTCTCCCAGATGCCGTAACCCCATGGCTTGATAACCATGCATCCGCGCACGCTGGACATCTCGGCCATGTCCGCAGCCTTGATGACCTGTTGGTACCATTCGGGGTAGTCTTCCTGTCTTGTCGGTGCAATCGCATTCTGAAACTTCTTTGCGCTCATCGTATGTTAGTATCCATCTGTTTGTGCGCGGCAGATATCCACATCTGCTACGGATCATTGAAAGCCGGGTCTCGTGTGGACCTGACACAGCAAGAGCCGGGAGCCCGCCAACGGCGGACCTTCGGCACAAGACTCCTGACCTGCACTTGCTTTGGGTGTTAGGCGCTATCGCCAGTAAGTAAAATCCATCTCGTCGGCGTCGGCACGATCGTAGGTCGTGGTCTCAAACAGATGACCCTCGCCCGTGTTTAACATCCACCGATGCTGCGTGACATTGAACTGTAAGTCAGTCTGGATCGCACCAAGGCGGCCATGCTGGATGGTAAGACCTCCAAGGATGCGCTGAGCCGCCTGCCGGCTCCGTTCATCGGCGGAATTCCATGCCAGGGTATCGATACGAATCCTGACGGATCGCTCCTGAGTTCCGCTTACAATCACTTTCTGTTGGTCGATCTGCCACATTGAAGGGCTCCTTTCCTGAGAACTTTCTCGAACTGCACTAGCGACAAGATAGTTGTCGCTACCGAGGCGTCAAGCTTTGACATCACTATACTCGTCCTCTTTTGACCGGTTTCCAATTCAGTCGCTTTCGGTGGTCGTGATCGTTCTGCCAAAGTTGTTGCCTTTGGGTTCATACGCACGCTATCTTGCGTCCGTCGGTGACTTGGAACCAGGGCAGCCGTAGCCCTGTTAGATCGAGAGATGATAGATCGCATGAGCTACGAAACATTCATAGCAGGACGATACCTCAGGTCCGGGCGTGCCTTCTTGTCCGTTTCCACCTGGATAACGATGGTGGGCGTGTCACTGGGAGTAGCGGTTGTCTGTTTTGTAATGTCGTTGCACAACGGCTTCGAGGCTGAGATCCGTTCGCGTTTACTCGGCACTACTTCACATGTGACGATCTTCCCCTTCCGTGGCGAGTTTATTGAAGACTATCGGCAGTTGGTAGAGCAGTTGGAGTCAATCGAAGGCGTGGTCGCGGCGTCGCCATTCATTTACTACAAGGCCGCCATCTCTTCAGCGTCGGCCGGCGATGGTATCATACTGCGTGGCGTCGATCTGGAGGCGGAGAAGCGCACTTCCAATCTCGCCAACGATCTGAAGGTCGGTGAATGTTCTTTTGAACCGGTAGTGCTCGACAATGATACCATTCCCGGCATAATCATCGGCAGCAACCTCGCCGAACGATTAGGTGTCTACCTCGGTGAGCCGGTAGTGCTTTACTCGATCCGCGGCGAGGACTTGCAGAAACGGACCCGCCCGCGGGTGGCCAAATTTCATATCTCCGGGATAATAGAGACGGGGATGTACGAATTCGATGCCCAAATGGCCTATATCGCGCTTGTCGATGCGCAAAAACTGTTCAAGACCGGTGACGCCGTCACTGCGGCGCATCTCAAGCTGGTGGACATCTATGAGGCCGAACGCATGGCGCCGATCATTGATTCTCTTCTCGACTATCGCTACGACGTAGTGCCGTGGAACATTCTGCACAAGAATCTGTTCTCCTGGATTGCCATCGAGAAGAAGATTCTCTTTCTGGGATTTATCCTGATCGTGGTAGTTGCAGCGTTTTCGATAATCTCTACCCTGGTGATGTTGACCATGGAGAAACGATCCGACATTGGGATTCTCAAAACAATCGGACTGACGCCCTCGTCGGTGCGCAAGATATTCGTGTTCAATGGGCTGACGATCGCCATCATAGGTGTGCTGGCCGGCTGGGGGTTGGCTTTGCTGGCCGCGTGGGTGCAGAACAGTTATCAGATCGTGTCGCTGCCGCCGGATATCTATTTCATCAGCTACCTGCCGATCGAAACGCGACTGGTCGATTTCGTCGCCGCTGGTAGCGCCGCAGTAGTCATCTGTTACCTGGCCGCGCTGTATCCGGCGACGCAGGCGGCCCGCATGTCGGTAATCGAGATCGTGAGGCAATAAGTCGATGGTTTTGTTGTGCTTGACTAAACCTTTGGCCAAAAGTGGCGAAAACAGTAGTATACCCGCGAAGGGTTAACACATAGGACGGCAGACGCTTAAAGATGGATAACAACGAGTTGATTTTGTCGGCCACGAACATACATCGGCAGTTCAAAACGGCCAACAGTGTCCTCCCGGTTCTCAAGGGGCTTTCGCTGGGGATTCAGCGCGGGAAGACGGCGGCTGTGACCGGCGCCTCCGGCGTTGGCAAGTCGACCTTGTTGCACATTATGGGCGGATTGGATCGACCGACCGAAGGAGCAGTGACTGTAGCCGGGGTACCACTTGGTGATAAGAGTGAGACTCAGTTAGCCGCCTTTCGCAATGAGACAATCGGTTTCGTTTTTCAGTTCCACTACCTGATGAACGACTTCACAGCCCTTGAGAATGTGATTATACCACTGTTGGTAGCGGGGAAAAAGAAAAACGAAGCTGCCGACAAGGCGGAACATCTGTTGGAGATGGTGGGTTTAAGAGATAGGACAAGTCATCGTCCGAGACAGTTGTCGGGCGGTGAACAGCAACGGGTGGCGGTTGCGCGAGCCCTGGCCAATGACCCTCCGATTGTTCTGGCCGACGAACCCTCGGGGAATCTCGATACATCCACCGGCCGCCGGCTCCACGATTTGCTCTTCCAACTCAACGCCGAGAATGACACCACATTTCTGATCGCCACACATAACCGGGAACTGGCCGAACGATGCGATAGTGAGACACAAATTGTGGATGGCAAGGTTTTCGACCATATAACGCGCAGGTAACTAAGCTATGTTATGTCAGGATTGCCGCAAACGCGAAGCACATGTTCAGATTACTCAGATAGTGAACAACGAAAAGACAACGCTGTCGCTGTGCAAAGAGTGCGCCGCTGCCAGAGGTTTTCATTCTCCCCTGGAGAACGCGCCGTTTCAGTTGGCGGAAATTCTCTCCGGACTGGCCGAGAGCTTGCCGCAGGCAAGTACCGCCAAGTCTGAAGATTCGTTGTCGTGCCCTGGCTGCGGTCTGAAGTTTGAGGAATTCGCACGTCATGGTCGCTTTGGGTGTGGCGAATGCTACAAGGCCTTCCGTTCGAAACTCGAAATAGTTATGCGAAAAATCCACGGCGCCTCCCTGCACCGCGGTCGGGCGCCGGTTGGCGAATCGCCTGTTACTGACAACGATAGCACTATTCCCGTCAAAGAGGAAGAACGCCTTGAGACGGAATTGAAAAAAGCGATCGAGGCGGAAGACTTTGAACGCGCCGCCGAGATTCGCGACAAGCTTAAGGCAATGCGCGATTCCTTATCAGTCGAAAGCTAATGAGAGGATAGGAAGTGGATACGATGTTTGAAGAGATGGCAAAATCGCCGGCTGCATGGTTGTCCGGACAGGGAAAGGAAGCGCTGGTGGTCCTCTCCAGCCGGGTGCGTTTGGCTCGCAACGTCGCCGGATGTCTCTTTCCGGCCTCGGCCGATGCCGCCACCCGTGAGCGTATTGTGGGCTACTTTGACTCGACGCGAACTCGCTCGAAATTGCTGGCCGAGGGACTGTATTACAAGTCCACGGACTTGAGCCCCCTCGACCAGGATTTCCTGGTGGAACGACATCTGATCTCGCCCGGCTTTCTCAACGGTGAAAACAACAAGGCGCTCTACATCGACCCTCGGGAGCGCCTGTCCATAATGGTCAACGAGGAGGACCATCTCCGTATTCAAGCTTTGGCCCCCGGTCTTGACCCGGAGGGCGCGTACATGCTGGCCACCCGGTATGACGCTGAGATCTCAGCGCATCTTGAGTACGCCTATGATCCCGACTTCGGATTCTTGACCGCCTGTCCGACCAACGCCGGCACCGGGATGCGGGCCTCGGTGCTGATACATTTGCCCGGCCTGGTCCTGACTCGCGAGATCGACAAAGTGATTTCACGCATCACCCACAGCGGTCTGGTCGTGCGAGGGTTCTACGGCGAGGGCAGCGACGTTCTGGGGAATCTCTTCCAGTTGTCCAATCAGACAACGCTGGGCGTTACCGAGGAAGAAACCTTGCGTCAGATCACCCGCGTAGCCGAAGAGATTATTGAGAGCGAAGCCGCCGCCCGTCAGCGGTTGATCGACGAAGCGGCCGACATGATCGAAGACAAAATATGGCGCGCCTACGGAATCCTAAAGCACGCCCGCGTTCTTACTTCCGAGGAAGTCATGAATCTCCTGTCAGCGGTGCGACTGGGTCATGCCATGAAGATAATCGATTTTCTTGACGTCGCCCTCATTAACGATATTCTGCTTTTGTCTCAACCGTCGCATCTACAAAAATACTATGGACACGAGATGGATTCGAATCGTCGTGACTTTGTGAGAGCGCAGATGGTGCGCGAAAAACTGCGCCAGGTGGAAAACTGATTGGTTTTGCTGCGTTGTTGCCGTTAAAGTAAGAAGAAGTTTCTTGTTTAGCATATAGAGGAAGGATTACAGGTTATGAATGAGATGTTCACCGAACGGGCTCGTAAGGCGATAGAATTCGCCCGCGACGAAGCGGCCCGCCTGCGGCATGACTACATAGGGACCGAGCATCTCTTGCTGGGACTGATTCGTCTGGGCGAAGGAACAGCGGTCGAAGTCATCGCCAACCTCGGACTGGACCTGGCAGATCTGAAAGCCTCTATTGAGGAAGTGGTCCAACCGGCCGGTGGCACGATGACCATGGGACAGCTCCCGTTGACCGCGCGGGCGAAGAAAACGCTGGAAGTCTCCGGTCAGGAAGCGCGCGCTTTGAAGTCCAAGGACATCGACACCGAGCACATTCTGCTGGCCCTGCTCAAGGATGAGGAAGGCGTGGCCGCACAAGTGTTATCCACTTATGAGATCGATTACAAGGAAGCCTACGAAGAACTGAAAAACGTCCAGAACGGCAAGCCGTCCTCGTTCAAGAAAAAACGGAAGAAATCAAAGACCCCGGCCCTCGATCATTTCGGACGGGATCTTACCGAACTGGCCCGACGCGGCAAACTGGATCCGATCATCGGCCGTACCGAGGAAATCGAAAGAGTCACTCAGGTGCTCTCTCGCCGCAAGAAAAACAACCCGGTGCTGATCGGCGAACCCGGTGTCGGTAAGACGGCTATCGTCGAGGGCCTGGCCCAACGGATAGTGGAGAACCGGGTGCCCCAGACACTGGAGAACAAACGGGTAGTCACTCTGGACATGGCCTCGCTGGTGGCCGGTACCAAGTACCGCGGTCAGTTTGAAGAACGTCTCAAAGCGGTGATGACCGAAATCATCAACGCCGCCGATGTGATCATCTTTATCGATGAGTTGCACACTATCGTGGGCGCCGGCGGTGCGGAAGGCTCGCTGGATGCATCGAATATCTTCAAACCTTCGTTGTCACGCGGTGAACTGCGTTGCATCGGCGCCACTACTCTGAACGAGTACCGCAAGTATATCGAAAAGGATGGCGCTCTCGAACGACGCTTTCAAACAGTAATGGTCGAGCCGCCGTCTGAGGAAGACACGATCAAGATTCTGGCTGGCCTTCGCGAGAAGTACGAAGAACATCACCAGTTGAAGATTTCCGACGAGGCGATTGATGCTGCCGTCAAACTGTCCAATCGTTATGTCTCCGGGAAGTTTCAACCGGATAAGGCGATCGATCTGATCGACGAGGCCGGGTCTCGCGCTCATCTGGCCAGTTACACGCGACCGACCGAGTTCGCCGACACCGAGAACGAAATCGTTGCTCTGCAACAGAAGAAGGAACAGTCGGTCAAGAACCAGGCTTTTGAAACCGCCGCCCAGTTGCGCGACGAAATCAAGGCTAAAAAGGACAAACTGACTCAGTTGCAGAAGGATTGGGAAGAAGCGCGCGAGGAACAGAAGATAACTCTTTCGGCCGACGAAGTGGCGACGGTGCTGGCCAAAATGACCGGCATCCCACTTTTCCGCCTTGAGGAAAGCGAATCGAAACGGCTGCTCCGGATGGAAGAGGAACTGGGAAAAACGATTATCGGGCAGGAGGAGGCTATCGCGACCATCGCCAGAGCTATACGTCGGGCCCGCGCCGGACTGGCTGACCCTCGTCGGCCCATCGGCGCCTTTATGTTCCTTGGCCCTACCGGCGTCGGCAAGACGGAGTTGGCCCGGCAGTTGTCTCAGTTCCTGTTTGATGACGTCGATTCACTGATTCGAATCGACATGTCGGAGTACATGGAGAAGTTCGCCGTGTCGCGTCTGATCGGTGCTCCCCCCGGCTACGTCGGTTACGAGGAAGGCGGCCAGTTGACCGAGAAAGTTCGTCGTAAGCCATATTCTGTGGTGCTTCTGGATGAGATCGAGAAGGCCCATCCGGATGTCTTCAATATTCTCCTACAGTTGTTTGACGATGGAACCTTGACTGATTCGTTCGGGCGCAGGGTCGACTTCAAAAACACCATCGTTATTATGACCTCGAATGTCGGCACGCGACAGCTTCGTGACGACAAGACAGTAGGCTTTGATGCTCAGGATGTCGACCTCTCGCATGAGAATATTGGGAAGAAGATCAAAGACGAACTCAAGAAGATGTTCAATCCGGAGTTGCTCAACCGAATCGATGAGACGCTGATCTTCCACGCCCTGGATCGTGAGCACATAAAGACAATCATCCACATCCTGGTGGCCGATATCGCCAAACGGATGGCTGAGAAAGGTATCAGTTTTCAGTTGACTCCACAGGCCCGTGATTTCCTGGCTGACAAGGGTTTCGAGCCGGCCTACGGCGCCCGCCCACTGAAGCGTGCCCTCCAGAAATATCTGGAGGACCCGATGGCCGAAGAAATTCTGCGCGGCCAGTACGCCGGAGACTGCGAATTGATTGTCGGCGCCGCTGAGAATGAACTCACTTTTGTTTTTGACAAGAGCGCAACCAAGGACAAGGATCAGCCGACGGAGATCAGCAACCACCAGGGTTGAACGAGAGTGATTCGATAGCTTATTCTGCAGACGGTTGGGCCATCAGCCCGGCCGTTTTTATTTGGGCAGTCGACTGCTCCGGCGATGGAACTGGGAAATAGGCAACGAATTGAGTCCCAACCACTTGCATATTTCGCTTGCCTTTGGTCGCCGAATTGTTATTATACATGGCTGTAGTAGCTGGAAAATCCGGCGATAGACTACTAAAGGTATTGAGAAAAGAACGCTCAGTAGATAGAGGTTAGAATGGCTCATAAGAAAGGTGTCGGTTCTTCCAAGAACGGCCGCGACTCCAACGGTCAACGACGGGGAACCAAAGTATACGGCGGCCAGGCAATCCCGGCCGGATCGATTATCGTGCGTCAGTGCGGCACCAGGATCAAGCCCGGCTACAATGTCGGGATAGGCAAAGACTGTACCCTGTTTGCCAAAGTAACCGGCGTCGTCAAGTTCGAACGGGTCGGCAAAGATCGTAAACAGGTGTCCGTGTACGAGTAATACTTACGTACGCCTCAAGGTTTAGAACAACCTCCGGCCGTTTGGCTGGGGGTTTTTTCGTTTCCGGCGGAAACTTCCAGCTATGTCATTGCCAAACGCCCGAACGCGTGTATATTCAACCCCACTGTGATGAACCGATTGCTGGACGATCTCAACGAAGCGCAGCGCGAAGCCGTCGCCACCACCGAAGGGCCGCTGCTGGTCATTGCCGGAGCCGGGTCCGGTAAGACACGGGTACTGACGCGACGGCTGGCTAACCTCCTTCGTCAACAACTGGCCGAGCCGTATCAGATTCTGGCGGTAACCTTCACCAACAAGGCAGCCGGCGAGATGCAGGATCGGGTGGCGTCGCTCCTCGGTGGCTCCATCGAACAACTGAACGTCTCAACGTTTCATTCCTTTTGTGCCCGACTGTTGCGCCGCGAGGCGAGCGAACTCGGATATCAGGACTCGTTCACAATCTTCGACAGCATCGACTCCGCCAGCCTGGTCAAGAACTGCATCACCGAACTCAGCATGAATACCAGCCAGTTTGCACCCAAAGCGCAACTTAGGAAAATATCCAACGCCAAGAACAAACTCATCTCAGCCGATTCGTTCGCTGCGTCGGCCTCCGGATACTTCGAAGAAGCTACGGCTAAGATTTACCTTCTCTATCAGCGGCGCCTCCGAGAATGCAACGGCATGGACTTCGACGATCTCCTTTTCAACACGGTGCTGCTGCTAAAAGACAACCAGACGGTCGGCGAGCGCTACCGCCGACGCTTCAGGTATGTCATGGTCGATGAATATCAGGACACCAATCACGTGCAGTATCTGATGCTCAGGCACATCGTCGGCGACCACAACAACATCTGCGTCGTAGGTGATGAAGACCAATCCATCTATGGATGGCGTGGCGCCGATATTCGCAACATTCTGGATTTCGAGAAAGACTATCCCGGCGCCCGGATCATCAAGCTGGAACAAAACTACCGATCGACTCGGAACATCCTGGAAGCCGCCTCGGCCGTGATCGCTCATAACGAAGCACGCAAAGGTAAGACCCTCCGCACTACCGGCCAGGTTGGCGAGAAGTTGAAACTGTGGCAAGTCGACAACGCCGAGACTGAAGCGGTCGCGGTCATCGATTCTATCGAACAGGGTCGGATGCAAACGCCGCTGGGCGAGATGGCCGTGCTCTACCGCACCAACGCCCAGTCCCGTCCGTTCGAGGAACAACTGCGCCGACGGAGCCTGCCCTATCAGATTGTAGGCGGTATCGCCTTCTATCAGCGAAAGGAAATCAAGGACCTCATAGCTTACCTGAAACTGATCGCCAACCCCTACGATGACGTCTCCTTCCAGCGCATTATCAATTACCCGAAGCGTGGCATCGGTCCGAAGACAATTGGCGTTATCGCTGAGTTGGCCCGGCGAGAGAACAGACCCTACTTTCAAATCGCCGCGGATGCACATACCTTCGCGGAGTTGTCGGCGGTGGGAAAACGCCTCAAGCCGTTCGTTGATCTGATCGAGAAGCACCGTCGGAAGTTTCAGGAGGTGCCGGTTGACTTTCTGACTCAGGAGTTGGTAGATGACCTGAATCTGATTCCGGAATTGCTTGAGGAAGACAAGACGGTCGGGCAGGCCCGCGTGGAGAATATCGAAGCGTTTATCGAGGGAGCTGCGGCTTTTGCCCGAACCAACGGCGCTGCCGGGCTGACCGAGTACCTTGCGACTATTTCGCTTTACACTGATCTCGATGAATACAAAGAGACTGAAGACAAAGTGACGCTGATGACTTTGCACGCGGCCAAGGGACTTGAATATGACACGGTGTACCTTGTCGGTCTCGAGGAAGGACTCTTTCCTTTGCAACGCGCCATCGACGATCCGATGGAGCTCGAAGAAGAGCGTCGTCTTTTTTACGTCGGCGCCACTCGTACTCGCAAGCGGCTTTACCTTTCCACAGCCGCCAGCCGCTTTCGTTTCGGTCAGACAACATCTATCCCTTCACGCTTCCTGAAAGAGATACCTCCTGAACTCGTGGATGTCATTGATCTGCGGCAACGACAGCCACTCCACCGTCCGGCGGCACAGTCGGGGTCATTGTTCGGCACCTCTTCTGCTGGCGAGTCGGCCCCGGCGGGCGTTCATTATGAATGGGACAACGACAACGAGGGCTTGCGCCCCGGTCGCATCGTGCAGCACCCGACATTCGGGCGGGGTAAGATCATCCGCGCTGAAGGCTATGGAGAATCATTGCGGCTGGAGATCATGTTTACCGGCATCGGCATCAAGAAGATCATGGCCAAATACGCGCGACTGAAGGTGGTGGGGTGAATGTCACCGTGAGCCCATCCAAACGTCACCCTGAGCGCATCCCAACGCCACCCTGAGCGCTTCCAAACGTCACCCTGAGCGGAGTCGAAGGGCGGCATAGTTATCGTAGAAAAAGCGCCATACTTCGACTTCGCTCAGCATGACGCTTAGGTAGGTCTAGCGAGAATCTAAAACGGATAGACATGGCATATTGCGTGTACATACTTCACTGCGCGGACGGTAGCTACTACGCCGGAAGTACAAGCGATCTGGAAACGAGGCTTGCACAGCACGAACAAGGCTCGTTTGGAGGGTACACCGCATCGCGTCGACCGGTCCACTTGGTATTCTGTCAGGAGTTTGCGGAAGCAGAAGAAGCAGTTGCAGCAGAGCGCAGGATCAAAGGCTGGTCTCGGAGCAAGAAGTCTGCTCTCGTTGCCGGGGATTTTGATCTACTGCACGAACTCGCCAAGTGCCGGAATGAAACCTCTCACGGTAAGCAGAACGAATAGTACCGCGCGGACGATCAAGTTCCTGATAGTATCTGATTGGCGTTACAGAAGCAGTGAAGGCGGCTCATGCAGTACGGTCAGATGCCCACCAAAACGTCATACTGAACGCATCCAAACGTCACCCTGAGCGCATCCAAACGTCACCCTGAGCCCACCAAAACGTCACCCTGAGCGCATCTAAACGTCACCCTGAGCGCATCCCAAACGTCACCCTGAGCGCATCCCAAACGTCACCCTGAGCGGAGTCGAAGGGCGGCGTACTTGTCGCAGGAAAAACGTCATACTTCGACTCCGCTCAGTATGACGCAGCAATAGTTTTTGTTCGCAGCAAGGCCGTTCACCGGTTGCGAAGAGATGTGGTATCACAACCGTAGGTCTGAAAGGCCACCATAAACGAATCAACGATGTTCTTCCTGCGCATAGTTATCCGCTGTGCGAACGCCCGTTTCTTCCATCTGATCTCGGGTATTCGTCCGGAGAAATTAGCTGCAAGCCATGTCTTGAGAGAATCTCTGCTAGCCCAAGAATCGGCATCGAACTCCTCTAACCTATTATCAAACAGAACCTGTAGCTCTTTACACTTCATCTCTCGCTGTGCTTCTGTCAACTCACTGTTGCTTCCAAGAGTAATGCCAAGCAAACGTTGAACAGGTGGCAAAAACAAGGTGGCAACTACTGTGGCAACTACTGTGACAACTACCACGGCGAACTGGATTCCCAACTGGCGCCATAGTCGGTGTACCTGCGTCCTTTCCGAGATCAACCCGTATTCTTCGATCTGCTGTATAGACTCTCCCAGGAGATAAACACCCTGCTTCACCATCGTCAGCGACGTGAAAGATGCGATTTCGTGAAAACCCTTGTATAACTCGCTATTCTCGGACAGGACTTCCCTCATAAGTACTTCTGTATCTCGCCGCCACCGGATAATTGCATCAGTGCCCTCCTCAGTGGCTATGATCTTTTCACCACGATCCAGATTGCACTGAAGCTCTTTCAGAGCCTTCCTTTTGCTGACGTGAGCCACAACTCCCCCTAAAACACCGAGAACTTGAAATATTTCCTCGGGTTGTTCTCGATATCGGTGACGAGGTTGTTGATGCGTGCCATGAGGTTCACCGTCTCGGTGTAGAGAGAGGTATCAGAGACGAACAAACCAAGCGTCCCCTCAGCCCTGCTGATCTTCGACATAACGCTGTCCAACCGCGCCGACGTGGCCGCTAGATTGTCATACAGCGCCGGGTCGGACATGAGACGCCCCAGTGTGCCGCTGTTGGAGTCGACTCGATCAGCCAAACCGGTGACAGCGTCCGAGGTCTGCTCGATCGACGTTATGATACGCTCCTGACCCTTCTGCAGGGATGCTGTCAACTTCGTCAGGTTGGCCAGCAGGTTGGTCATCTGGGTGTACAGTTCCTCATCGGTGGCCATGCGTCCCAACGTACCCTCGCCGCGATTCATGCGGGCCAGGACTTCGTCGAGGTTGTGCACCATGTCGCCCGCCTCCGATAGAGCTCGCTCCCCCTCGAGAAACATTGCCTCCGCGCTGCCGGCGTCACGCGTCTGTACGACAGCTCCTTCCTCAATTGGCGCTCCAGTGGCACCACCCGGGTCGATCTCGACATACTTGTCCCCCAGAAAACCGATAGACCCAAGTTGGACACGAGCGTCGCCGGTGAGCATGTTCCAAACCGACTTCTTGACGCGACAGGTCACTTCCACCTGGCGCAGGGAATCGATGTTGACGAACTTGACCCTGCGCACGTTCCCGATCTCAACTCCCGACATCCAGACCGGCGAACCTTTGACCAACCCGTTGACGTTGTGAAAGTAGCATACGAAATTGCCCTTAGGGTCGAAGATCGAGGTGCCGCCGCCGGTGAGCGACGCCCACAGGGCTACCGCGATAGCCGCGGTCAAGACCGCCCCCACTTTCAGAGATCCCCAGCGTGTCGATGTTGATCGTTTCATCTATTACAGCCTTCAGTATTCATCTGGTTTCCTATTTTGATCACCGCCATCATTCCAAAGATGCTATTCCGGCGCGGCGCCATCAACAAATTTCCTCTCAAACACACCTTTCATCGACGCCTGGAACGGCGCCAGGAAATCCTCCACCCTCTCGTCTCGACATTCACGCAACTCCTCCAGAGAACCGTCAAACGCCACTTCCCCTCGGTATATGACAATGAACCGTTTGGCCATGGCGAATGCGTCCGCTATCTGATGGGTCACCACGATGGACGAGACAGATCGCTCCCGGTGCAGCTTGTTGATCAGATTAATAACGTTGCGCGTGGCGTAGGGGTCCAACCCGGTGGTCGGTTCGTCATACAGCATGATCTGCGGGTCGGTTGACAACAAAGCGCGACCGATTGCCACCCGCCGACGCATCCCGCCGGAAAGTTGGTCGGGAAGCTTATCAATAACTTCATCGGCCTCAAGACCCACAAAACCAAGCATGGTTCGAGCCCGATGTTCGATCTCATCCCACTTCAGTTTAGTGTGTTCGATCAGATAGTAGCCGACGTTTTCCCCCACCGTGAGGGAATCAAACAACGCTCCATCCTGAAAGACCATTCCGATCTTTTTGCGAATTTCCCGCAACTGTCTCTGTCGCATCCGACAGACGTCCTTGTGATCGATGAAAATCTCCCCCTCTTCTGGGCAATCAAGACCGAGGATCAATCGCAGAATCGTGGACTTGCCGGACCCGGATGGTCCCATAATAACCACGGCCTCGGAATCGTCGACCAGGAACGACACATCACGCAACACCGTTTGGGTGCCGTAAGCAAAATGAACATGCCGCAGTTCGATCATAGGTAACCCTTAAGCCAACTGAAAACGACGCGCGTGATGAAGAAGTTGACGATCAATATGGTAATCGAGGCCATCACGACCGACTGCGTCGTGGCCTGGCCAACCCCTTTAGTTCCGCCTTTGGAGGCAAAGCCTTTGTAGCAGGCAATGAAGGCAATGACAAATGAGAAAACCACCGGCTTCATAAGGCCGACGAAAATATTACCGAAAATTAGACGTTCTCTGACGGCCGACCAGTACATGGTGGAAGTTACGTGTGCCACAAGAACAGCTATGACCCACCCACCCAATAGGGCGATAGCGTCGCAAATTATGGTCAGCATCGGCAGCATCACGATCAGCGCAATCGTTCGAGGAACGGCGATTTTCTTAATGGGATCGATTCCGAAGGCCACCATAGCGTCGATTTGGTGGGTCGACTTCATGGCGCCGATCTCAGCGGTGATGCCGGCCGCAACACGCGCGGCAAACATGAGACCGGTCAGCACCGGTCCCAGTTCGCGGATAATGGAAATGGCCAGTATCCGACCGAGATAGTTCTTGGCGCCGAAATCAGCCAACTCCATCGAGAAGGCAAAAGCAAACCCCTGCCCCGCAAAGATACCTGTGAGCACCACCAGATAGAGCGATCCCACCCCGATCAGGTACATTTGTTCCATGGTTTCGGTTACATACCAACGCCGCGAGAAAAACGCCCCTACTAACCTGAGACTGAAGAAGAACAGGTTCTGCGTCTCGTACGCGAAATTCTTGAACCAGTTGTTAACAAGTTGGAAAACGGTCATAGTATCTATACTTTCGGAGGACAGTCTACCGGGTACGGCCAGGCAAGTCAAGGGCAAAACGGACTGTCGCTCGGGAACAAAACTCCTATATTAGTCCCAATAGTGGTGGGACGGTTTTCCGTTATACATTCGCGAACGGACACTGTTCGAAGCCGCCTGAGACAGCAGACTGGAAGCTTGATAATGAATTGTCCGACTGAAAAAAAACGTGGCCACGCCATAGCCCTGTTTTCCGGGGGGCTGGACTCGGCTCTGGCTATATTGTTGATGTTGAAGCAGAACATCGAGGTGACCGCCATCACCTTCATGACACATTTCGGATGCGACCTTGGGGACCGATCCTCTTGCGGCTCCGATCCGTTTCCTGCGGCGAAGAAGTTCGGGTTCAATGTCAAACTGATGCACTTGGGCGAGAAGTTCGTCGATATCGTTCGCAACCCGCGATTTGGTTACGGCAAGAACATGAACCCCTGCACCGACTGTCGGATACTGATGCTCAATGAGGCCCGCGAATTCATGGAGATGTCGGGGGCCGACTTTGTGGTCACCGGCGAAGTGATGGGGCAACGACCGATGTCGCAACTGAAGGACAAACTAAACCTCACCATCAAACATTCCAACCTGATGGGCAAACTACTCAGGCCGCTGTCAGCCAAACTGTTACCGCCGACTGAGCCGGAGTTGAGCGGAATGGTCGATCGCGATCAGTTGGAGGCAATCAACGGCCGCAGCCGCAAGAGACAGATGGAACTGGCCGAGGAATTCGGCCTTGATGACTACCCGTCGCCGGCTTCGGGCTGCTTGCTGACCGACGCCGCCTATTCGGGTCGGCTGCGGGATCTGCTGGCGCATTCGGAGCATATCAATTTCGACGATCTGAACCTCCTGCGGCTGGGACGACATTTTCGCCTCGACGAGCGGACCAAGATCATTGTCGGGCGGCACGAGAGCGACAACCGCAAGATCGAATCTTACCGGCAACCGGAATTCGTTTGCCTGGAAGCAGCCGACGTCGGCTCGCCGATCACCTTGTTAATAGGTGAGGCCGGGGATGATGCCATTGAGAAGGCCGCGATGATTACCGCCCGCTATAGCGCTGCCCGCAAAGAATCGCAGGTCGAAGTGATCGTATCACAAGGCGAAACCGAGCGCAAGATCGTGGTCAGCCCGGCCACCATTGAGGAAGCTGGAGCCGAACGCATTGAATAGCCTCGCGAAAACGCGGGGAGCGCCTTTGCACCGAGACTCGCAGCGGCAATCATCGCAGGCTGAGATCATCAGCCAGTGAATCGTTGACAAATGAGTCTGGGCAGGTTTTCTTGACGAAACGGAAGATACAACACGGTGTACAATTTGGAGGAACCAACAATGCCTCAAGTTAGATTTCTCGGCCATTCCTGCGTTACAATCACGGAAGGCGAGCACAAGCTGATAATAGATCCGTTTCTGACCGACAACCCGCAGGCCTCGGTGAAGGCGGACGAGATCGATGTTAACTACGTGCTGATCACGCACGGCCACGGCGACCATGTCGGCGACGGTATCGCTATCGCCAAACGTACCGGCGCGACCGTGATCGCCAATTTCGAGTTGGCCAATATGTGCGCCAAGGAGGGATGCAACATCCATCCGATGCACATCGGTGGAAGATTTGATTTCGATTTCGGCAGCGTCAAGTTGACTATCGCTCATCACGGCGGTGGGTATGGTGAGGATGCTTCGCGCTACACCGGTCCGCCGGTCGGATTCCTGGTGACTATCGGCGGCAAGGTTATCTATCATCCCGGAGATACCGGGCTTTTCTACGACATGAAGCTGATCGGTGATTTGCACAAGATCGATCTGGCTTTCCTGCCGATCGGCGACAATTTTACTATGGGTGTCGACGACGCTGTCAAAGCAGCGGAGTTCCTTCAGGCGAAGAAAGTAGTCCCGTTCCACTATGGAACCTGGCCGGTTATCGACAGCAAGCCGGAGGATTTCGCGGCCAAAGTAACCGGTTCTGAGGTGGTCATACTAAAGCCGGGCGACACCCTGGAGGTGTAGCGGTTCAGACACCGACCACCATTTCTTACCTCGCTGTTTAAGCCGGAGGGTTCCTGTTTGTGAGTGACCATGTAGACCGACATGAATGCTCGTTTGACAAATGGGCCGAGAACTATGACGACAGCATCGCGTCCGACGACGGCTGTTTTGGTCGCTATGAGGAAGTACTGGATGCGGTCGTAGAGGCGGCGCGAGTTCAACCGGGCATGCGGGTTCTTGACATCGGCGTCGGCACAGCCAACCTGGCCTTGCGTTGTGTTGCACGTGGCGCTGATGTGATCGGGCTGGATCCCTCGGCAGGAATGCTGGTGAAAGCACGCGAGAAGGTCGACGAAAACGCCAACCTCCAGTTGATCCAGTCGGCTCGGCCGTTCTTGTCGACCGGCTACCCCGACGACACCTTCGACGCCGTAGTCAGTACTTACGCATTTCATCATGTGGAGCACGAAACGAAACCGGAGGCCGTGCGTGAGATGGCGCGTGTTCTCAAACCCGGGGGCGTGATCGCTATCGGTGATCTGATATTTGAGGACGCACGGGCGGAGCAGGAAGCCTTGCAGAAATACGATTGGCTGGATGAGGAACCGTTCTCACGCCTCGATGAACTGCGCGCAGAGTTCAGTCGGTTAGGCATGACTCTGGACTGTCATCAATACACGCCGGTTTCATGGGTCATACGTGCAGCGGGAGTCAGTCAACTATGAGTCTAAGAATCGCAGGTTAGGATGCATTATGAAAGGCATAAAAGCACACACACATGAGGATCGAACGAGGGCGGTAGAGGAGATGATCCCCCTTGTCAGGAAGAAATTCGGCGACAACCTGCTTGGACTTGCAGCCCAGGGTTCCTATGCTCGTGGTGAGGATGGTCCTTACTCCGATCTCGAGTTGATTGCCTTCCTGAAAAAAAAACCCAAAGGCGAGATGGTCAGCGGCATGGCTAAGATTCGCGACGGCATGCTGGTGGAACTGCTTTGGACAACGCGCGAGAAATACTTGCAGCGAACAATTGATGTGAATGCGGATTGGTATCTCTCCGGTTCCGATGTTTTGCTGCCCATTATCAACAAGGAATACGTCCGCAATATCGGTACCTACCAGGCCAAACGGGTCAAGGAAAACTGCCTCAAGCATGCCGCTGAGCGCTTCTACGAACTGCAGGAGAGCACGACCAAACTGCTTAACGCTATCGAGGACGACAACCTTGAGAACATCGGCCTGGTAACCTTCGACACGTTTATGCACATGCTGGTGGTGCTGTCGTTCCTGAACCAAACGCCGTACGTGACATTCTCCCGCTTTGTTACTCAGGCCAAACAGTTTCCCATGAATCCAGACGGCTTCGATGAGTTTGCTGCCATTATGATCGAGGGCGACTATCGAAACCTCAGCCGGCTGGAGGATACAGTCACCGCCGTATTCGAAGGATTTGAACAACTCATGGACGACCTGGGCGTAGAACTGTACTACGATAACATCGATCCCAATCGTCCGACGAGGAACGTGCAATAGAGGTGACGTCATGACGAACGACCGGCCCTGGCACGAACAAGACGATTTCTGGAGTGAGACCGAGTCGCTGATGTTCACTCCGAAGCGAGTCGAAGACGCGGTTGATGAGATCAGCAAGATAGAGACTCTGCTTGGACTGAAATCCGATATGCATGTCCTTGATATGAGTTGTGGCGTGGGACGTCACTCGCATGAGCTGGCCCGCCGTGGCTATCGAGTTACGGCCGTTGATCGGACCGAACGATACTTGCAGAAAGCAGCGGCCCTGGCAGAATCTGAAGACCTCGATATCGAGTTTGTCCGGGAGGATATGCGGAAGTTCTGTCGCCCTGCGACGTTCGATGTGGCCATCAATCTTTTCACATCGTTCGGCTACTTCGAGGACCCCAAAGATGACCGCAGGTCAGTAACCAATCTGTACGAGTCTCTGAAGCCGGGTGGCGTGCTGGTTATGGAAACGATCGGCAAAGAAATTCTAGCGCGCATATTCCAGGAACGCGACTGGCACGAAACGGAGGATGGGACCATCGTTCTGGAGGAGCGCAAAGTCAGTCACGAATGGGGTTGGATGGAAAACCGATGGATCATCCTGAAGGGCACCGAGCGCAAGGAGTTTCATTTCGAGCACCGGCCATTCTCCGCCGCGGAACTGACGACGCTGCTGTTGGACTGCGGATTCAAAACCGCCAAGGCTTATGGCGGCATCGACGGCTCACCGTACGATCACAAGGCGCAGCGACTGGCCGTCGTGGCACGGAAGTAGGCGATGAATCGCTTCTTCTCTCGTGCGCGGCGTACGCCGCCGTGCGGCGGTAGCAGTAGAGTCAACAAGTTGTGGGGATTTTGGGGTTGACATCGGGGAATTCTGAGACTATATTTAGATAAGTTTAGTGCACCATCGACAGACATCTCGCTGGCTCCTGAAGCCGAGTACAAATGTGTGCGACGATATTAGGGTTCTGATTGCGATGAAACAGGCACTTGAGTGGACTGTAAAGGGGGTTAGAACCGTCGTCCGGTGTCGGGTTGAGACATTGACGGCAGGTTATTACCCGAGCGACTGTCTTACTGCCGGCACCACCAAATATTGTACCCAATTTGACGATTTTGCTACAGGCTCCTATAACACAACATGTAGAATGAGGAGGTTTTGATGTTCCACAGATCTAGCATCATGAGTGTGATGGCAGTACTGTTCATGGTTGCGATGTTGGCAACCAGCGCTTTCGCCGCTGCTGAGACCCCAACCAAACCTGACAACCCGCAGGCTAAGGCTGCCTCGCCGGACACGATCCCGACGCTCGGCGAATGGGGACTGATTATCTTCAGTGTCTTGCTTGTTGGCTGGATGGCATGGGTTATTGTACGCAGGCGGAGGCCGGCCGACATACAGATGTAGGCACAGACTGCTGCGCAAGCCATATCGGCAATAATGAGGGATCGCTAACAGCGGTCCCTCGTTTTTTTTCCGGCTGTTGCCGGCGGTATGTCACCGTGCGACAGGCTTGGCTGATCTCTTGATGAACTTGTAATGCCATTTATAGTAGAAATAGAGCCCGGCCCAAATCGCCAACGGGACTAGTGTACCATCGGTTCGACCCAGAACTCTGTCGGCATACAGCAGTACTTGACGCCAGAACGCCGAGTAGAGCGCATGGTCACCTATTGTCATGTATTGGCTGTAGTAGTGGAACACGAAGATCACCAGCCTGAACACCTGGAAAGGTATGAGCAGTAGCAATCCAATTAGGAGGATCCTCGCTCTGACTCTCGGATTAACACTCGGCACCGCCATTATCAACGCCACGAGAAACGGCGTGCTGTAGGATATATTGCGGTAATTCATCAGCAACGGCTCGCCATCGGGGGACGGTGAGTAAATCAGCCCGATTGTACGGCCGGACGCCACCACTGACTGTGTTAAATCATAACTGTCAAGCAAGAACAGAAGCTTCTCGCAGCCAAAGGCGAACAGTTCGGCCATCACCGGCGTAGTAACTACCCAGACCACGAAAGCGACAACAAAGTATATCGCAAAGCGACCGAGAAACAACCATCTACTTCGCTTCTCTTGTGTCATGGACTTGCCGTGACCAGTAGTCCCAGACGAAGATCGCCCAGAGGATGATGACCGGCTGCCAAACATAAACATGAGCCTCGGTAAAAATGCCCGGATAATGCTGACCAAGGTAGAACAGGCTGATTACCCGGACAAGGTTCATTGCGAAAACGGCTGTGATCCCGAGTAGAATGCCGAGACCCTTCTCCTTGACGCTGGACGGGTAGGCGACCACGCCGGAGATGAGAATCGCTGTGGCATAGATGCCGTTGCAGCCGTCAACGATACTGATGCTGTAACTCGATGTCGACAAGATGTTCTCTGAGACATGAGATCCAGCGCCGAACAGGTTCATCAGGAGACTTGCCGCACCGGCCACCAGGCCCGTGAACGGGGCCACTACATGCAGATGGACCCACTTAACGTTAAAGCCTCCAATAAACAACGCCAGCACGGCCGCGAACGAAAGATACAGACGCACCAGCGTTTTCAGGACCGGCTTGTTCAAGTTCAAACGGTTTGTTATCGACAAGGACGTCTTCCTCTCATTTCCAACGCCTGTTCTGCACACTTCTGTCCGTACTTCCCAATGCGCCGTCGGTACTGCTCCGGCGTCGCATACGCCTGCGTGCTGTTATTATAGCTATTAAGCGTCGGGCGCACAAGCCTAACCCTTGCCCGGTGTTGCCCACCACGACACACAATACAAAAGCGGGCCGCCTTCAGGCGACCCGCTTATTATATTCATAAATTGTAGCAGCGACCGCTATTCAACCTTCGCTGCGGACCAGTCCATCGCAGCTAGTTGCGAGTACAGGTTCCAGCGACGGTCGACATCCTGCTGGCCGAGTTTGAGAAGCATCCGCGCCCGTTCCGGATTCTGCGCCTTCAATGTGCGGAAGCGGTTCTCAGCGTAAGAGTATTCCTCGAATGGTATCGACGGTTTCTTGCTGTCGAGCTGCAGCGGGTTCTTACCTTCAGCGATACGATCCGGATTGTAGCGGTACAACAACCAGTGACCGGACTTGACAGCGCGATCCTCGGCCTCCAGACCCAGCGCCATGTTGATGCCATGAGCGATACAGTGACTGTAGGCAAGGATGCACGAGGGACCATCGTATGCCTCGGCTTCAGCAAACGCCTTGACCGTCTGGTTATGACTGGCGCCGATAGCAATCTGGGCCACGTAGACAGACCCGTACGACATCAACATCAACCCCATATCTTTCTTGGCCAGCGGCTTGCCGGCGGCGGCAAACTTGGCCGTCGAACCGCGCGGCGTCGCCTTCGACATCTGCCCGCCGGTGTTGGAGTAAACTTCGGTATCAAGGACCAACAGGTTGACGTTCTTGCCGGAGGCCATGACGTGGTCAACTCCGCCGAAGCCGATATCGTAGGCCCAACCGTCGCCACCAATGCCCCAGATCGACTTGTTGACCAGGAAGTTGGCTACGTTCTTGAGCGCCGTGACACGATCACTTGCGGGCATACCGTTCAGCTTGTCCATCAGCGCCGCGACCCGTCCGCGTTGCGACTCGATTCCTTCCTGCGTCGACTGGTCGGCCGTTGACAAGTCGTCGTACATCTCCGGAACGAGTTCCTTCACCAGTTCCTGAGCGTACTCTTTGAGACGGTCGGCGGTGAGCCGCATCCCCATAGCAAACTCGGCGCAGTCCTCGAACAGCGAGTTCGACCAGGCCGGGCCGCGGCCGTCGGCGCGCACCGTGTACGGCGTGGTCGGGAGGTTACCGCCATAGATGGAACTGCAACCGGTGGCGTTGCCGCAGATGGCGCGATCACCGAACAGTTGCGTCATCAGTTTGACATAAGGTGTCTCGCCGCATCCGGCGCAGGCGCCGGAGAACTCAAAGAGCGGCTTGACGAACTGTGAACCCTTGGTGGTCGCGATTTTGAACAGCGCCGGATCGGTTTCGGGCAGTTGATTGACAAAGAAGTCCCAGTTCTTTGCCTCGACTTTACGCAACGGCGCCTGGGGCGCCATATTGATCGCTTTGCGGTCAGTCTTCTTCTTGTTCTCGTCCTTCACGTAAGCCGGACAGGCATGGACACACATCTCGCACCCGGTACAGTCCTCAGGCGCCACCTGAAGCGCGTAGTACAGCCCTTTGTGCGGTTTCAACGCCTCCATCGACTTGAATTCCGCCGGCGCCTTAGCCAGGTGTTCCTTCTCAAACAGCTTGGGACGAATGGCCGCATGCGGGCAGACGATCGAACAGATATTGCATTGGATACATGCCTCAGTCTCCCATACTGGAATCTCGACGGCGATGTTGCGTTTCTCATACTGGGTCGTGCCGGTTGGATAGGTGCCATCTACGGGAAAAGCGGAGACCGGCAATTGCTCGCCGCGACCGGCGATGATTTCGGCGGTGACATTCTGCACAAACTCCGGCGCAAACTCCGGCACGATCGGAGGCATCTTTTTCGTGCTGGTCACTTTGTCGGGATAGGCGACTTTGTGCAACGCGCCCATCGCTCCGTCAACAGCGGAATAGTTCATGTTGACGACTTTCTCACCCTTGCTGCCATAGGTCTTGAGAATTGCATCCTTGATCGCCTTGACGGCTTCGTCCTTGGGCAGAATGTCGGAGATCAAGAAGAAGGCTGTCTGCATAATCATGTTGATCCGCGCCCCGAGACCAAGCTCCTTGGCCAGCGCGATAGCGTCGATCACATAAAACTGAGCCTTCTTGTCGATGATCTGCTGTTGCACCTCCATCGGCATCTGATCCCAGATCTTATCCGGTCCGAATGGTGCGTTCAACAGGAAAGTTCCGCCCTCGATGAGCTTAGAGAGCATGTCGTATTTCTCAAGGAACGAGAAGTTGTGACAAGCGACAAACTGTGAAGACGTGATCAGGTACGGTTTGCGGATAAGTTCCTTACCGAAACGCACGTGCGAGACCGTGATGGCGCCCGCCTTCTTGGAGTCATAAACGAAGTATCCCTGGGCGAAATTATCGGTGTTCTCGCCGATGATTTTGATCGAGTTCTTGTTGGCGCCCACGGTGCCGTCAGCACCCAAACCGTA